>NZ_JBSFKO010000036.1:0-109173 GCF_053598575.1 Streptomyces sp. NPDC001100 | reverse complement strand
GAAGCCGAAGCCGAAGCCGAAGCCGAAGCCGAAGCCGAAGCCGAAGCCGAAGCCGGAGCCGACCCGGCCGCAGTCGGTCCAACCCCCGAAGGCCAAGCCCCCGAAGACCCGACCCCCGACACCCCCGCAGGAGGCCCGCAGTGAACGACGTGCTCGACGTCGCCCTGCGACTCCTGATCGTCTTCGTCGTCTTCCTCACCTTCCCCCTCATCGTCGGTCAGACCGAGCACAAGGTGATGGCCCACATGCAGGGCCGCCTCGGCCCGATGTACGCCGGTGGCTTCCACGGCTGGGCCCAACTCGTCGCGGACGGCGTGAAGTTCGCCCAGAAGGAAGACATCGTCCCGGCGGGCGCGGACCGCCGTATCTTCCAACTCGCCCCCGCCGTCGCCCTCCTCCCGTATCTGCTCGTCCTCCTCGCCATCCCGATCGGCCCGGGCGAGGGCGCCGTCGGCCAGGTCCTGGACGCGGGCATCTTCTTCGTCCTCGCGGTGATGGGCGTGGGCGTCCTGGGCTCCCTCATGGCCGGCTGGGCCTCCGCCAACAAGTTCTCCCTCCTCGGCGGCCTCCGCACCGCCGCACAGCTCCTCGCCTACGAACTCCCCATGCTGCTCACCGCCGCCTCCGTGGCGATGGCAGCGGGTACGGTCTCCCTGCCCGGCATCCTCGACGCCTTCCACTGGTGGTGGCTGCCCTGGCAGATCGTCGGCGCGATCGTCTTCTTCGTGGCGGGCCTGGCCGAACTCCAGCGGCCCCCCTTCGACATGCCCGTCGCCGACTCCGAGATCATCTTCGGCGCCTACACCGAGTACACCGGTCTCCGCTTCGCCCTCTTCCTCCTCGCCGAGTACGCCGGAATCGTCGTCCTGTGCGGCCTGACCACCGTCCTCTTCCTGGGCGGCTGGCACGGCCCGTGGGGCGCGGACGGTCTCGGCTGGGTGTGGACCCTGCTGAAGACCGCGCTCCTCGCCTTCGTCGTCATCTGGCTCCGCGTCACCTATCCCCGGCTGCGCGAAGACCAGCTCCAGAAGCTCTCCTGGACCCTCCTCGTCCCCCTCTCCCTCGCTCAGATCGCCCTCACCGGCATCGTGAAGGTGGTGTTCCTCCAGTGACCCCGTTTCCCGGCTCCGGCCTGGCCAAGGGCCTGGCCGTCACCCTCCGCACGATGACGAAGAAGACCGTCACCGAGCAGTACCCGGACACCCAGCCCGACCTCCCGCCCCGAACCCGGGGAGTCATCGGCCTGTTCGAGGAGAACTGCACGGTCTGCATGCTCTGCGCCCGCGAGTGCCCCGACTGGTGCATCTACATCGACTCCCACAAGGAGACGGTCCCGGCGGCAGTCCCCGGTGGCCGCGAGCGCAGCCGCAACGTCCTCGACCGCTTCGCCATCGACTTCTCCCTGTGCATGTACTGCGGTATCTGCATCGAGGTCTGTCCTTTCGACGCCCTGTTCTGGTCCCCGGAGTTCGAGTACGCCGAGACCGACATCCACGAACTCACCCACGAACGCGACAAGCTCCGCGAATGGATGTGGACCGTCCCGGCCCCACCCGCCCTCGACCCCGGCGCGGAGGAGCCCAAGGAGATCGCCGCGGCCCGCAAGACCGCGGAGAAGCTCGCCGCGACTCAGGCTGCCGCGGAGGCCGAGGAAGCGGCCCGGGCCGCGGAGGTCGCCGGCGCTGCGGAGGTCACCGGGGGCGTGCAGACCGCGCCCGAGGCCGCCGAGCCCGGCCACGTCGAGTCGGCCTCGCCCACCGACCCGCCGGAGGGACAGTCGTGACCCTCGCCGCCACTGCCACCGCCACGGCAAGTCTCGCCGTCACCCGCACTCACGGCTTCCTCTCCCCGACCGGCGTGGAGATCGCCTTCCTCCTCGTCGGCCTGGTCACCTTCGGCGCCGCCCTCGTCACCGTCACCACCAAGCAGCTGGTGCACGCCGCCCTGTGGCTCGTGGTGGCCCTCGGGGGCATCGCCGTCGAATACCTCCTGCTCACCGCCGAGTTCATCGCCTGGGTGCAGGTCCTCATCTATGTCGGTTCCGTCGTCGTCCTCCTTCTCTTCGGTCTGATGCTCACCAAGGCCCCCATCGGCCGCTCCCCGGACGCGGACTCCGGCAACCGCTGGGCCGCTCTCACCGTGGCCGTCGCCGCGGCGGCGGCCCTGGTGTGGGTCGTCGTCGACGCCTTCCGCGCGACCTGGACGGACCTGGACGGTCCGGCCGCCGGCTCCACCGCGGTGACCGGCGCGAGCCTGTTCCAGAACTGGGTCCTCCCCTTCGAGGCCCTCTCCGTCCTGCTCCTCGCGGCCCTGGTCGGCGCGATCGTCCTGTCCCGCAAGTCGAAGGCGGAGTCGAGCTCTCCCCCTGTGAACTCCCGACCCGCGACCGGTAGTTCCCCATCCGTCCCGGATTCCCGTAATCACACGATCGGGCGAAATGGTGCGGTTGAGGGTAACGGTCCCGCCCGCCCGGACAACCCGGCCCAGCAGGAAGGAGCCCGCTGATGCACCTCGTCTATCCCGCTGTACTCGCCGTCCTCCTCTTCTGTACGGGCCTCTACGGCGTTCTCGCCCGCCGCAACGCGATCCTCGTCCTGATGTCGGTCGAGCTGATGCTCAACGCCGTCAACCTGAACCTGGTCGCCTTCGACGTCTGGCTCAGCCGGACCGCCGAGGACAAGCTGCACTCCGGCCAGGCCCTGACGCTGTTCACCATCGCCATCGCCGCCGCCGAGATCGGCATCGGCCTGGCGATCGTCCTCGCCGTGTACCGAGCCCGCGGCACCTCGGACATCGACAAGCTCCGCGACACCGCCGAGGGCCACGAGACCAACGGCCCCGACAGCGACCCCGCCGGCAGCGACGGCACCGAGCCCCCCGCGGCCGAGAAGGCTGAGGCCACCGCGTGACCACGACCACCCTGGCCGTCCTCGTCCCTCTCCTTCCGTTCCTCGGTGCGACGGCCGGCCTGCTCCTGGGCCGCACCGCCCCCGGCTTCGTCCGCCCGCTCGCCGTGCTGCCGACGCTCGCCGCGCTCGCGTCGGCCGTGATCGTCGCCGTACGCCAGGGCGGCGACGCGGCCATCGACTCCGCCACCGAACTCACGCCCACCGGCTCGGTACCGATCGAACTCGCCCTGCACATCGACGGCTTCGCCGCGCTCGTCGCCGTCCTGGTCGGCTTCGTCGCCACCTGCGTGCAGATTTACTCGACGGGCTATCTGCGCGACGACCCGCGCTATCCCTCGTACGCCGCCCTCGTCTCCCTCTTCACCTCCGCGATGCTCCTCGTCGTCTACTCCGGCGACCTGATCGTGCTGCTGGTCGGCTGGGAAGTCATGGGCATCTGCTCCTACTTCCTGGTCGGCCACTACTGGGAGACCCCGGAGGCCCGCGCCGCCTCCATGAAGGCCTTCCTCGTCACCAAGCTCGGCGATGTCCCCTTCCTGATCGGCCTGTTCGCGCTCGCCACCGACGCCGGGTCCTTCCGCATCACCAAGGTCCTGAGCACCGTCGCGAGCGGCGGGCTGCACCACCCGACGCTGATCGCGCTGCTGCTCCTGGCCGGTGTCGCGGGCAAGTCGGCGCAGTTCCCGCTGCACACCTGGCTGCCCGACGCGATGGCCGGCCCGACCCCCGTCTCCGCGCTGATCCACGCCGCGACGATGGTCGCCGCTGGTGTCTACTTCGTCGCCCGTCTCCTCCCGGTCTTCGAGGCCTCCTCGTCCGCGATGGTCGTCCTCGCCGTCATGGCCGCCGTGACGATGGCCGGTTCGGGCCTCGCCGCGCTCGCCCAGGACGACATCAAGCGCGTCCTCGCCTACTCGACGATCGGCCAACTCGGCTACATGACCGGCGCCCTCGCCGTCGGCGACCGCGGTGCCGCCGTCTTCCACCTCCTGTCCCACGGCGCCTTCAAGGCGCTGCTCTTCCTCGCCGCCGGCGTCATCATCCACGCCTCCGGCACCAACTCGCTGGCCGCCATGTCCCGCATGGGCAACCTGCGCGCCCGCGTCCCCGACGCCTTCTGGACGATGACCGTGGCGCTTCTCGCACTCGCCGCGATCCCGCCGTTCAGCGGCTTCTTCTCCAAGGAGTCCGTCCTCGGCGCCGCCGAACACGCGGCCACCGAGCACACCTCGCACATCCCCGGCGCCGCGGGCTGGATCGTCCTCCTCGCCGGCCTGCTCACGGCCCTGCTCACGGCCGCGTACGCGACGCGCCTTTGGCTGCTCGCCTTCCACGGCAGGGGAGCCGAGGCCCCCGACCACGGCAGGCAGCCCGTGGCGATGAACGCCGTGCTGTGGGTGCTCGCCGTCCCGTCCCTCGCCCTCGGCGGGCTCGCCTACCGCGTGCTCCCCGACTGGTTCGACGGCCGCGACCTCACCCCGACGCTCACCACATCCGTGCTCGGTACGGGTGTCGCGCTCGTCGGCGGCATCGTCACCTACGGCGCCTGGCGGCACACCACCGAGCGCGCGGCCCGCGCACCGATGGGCGCGGTCGCGGCCCACCCGGAGGGGGACGCGGGACTGGTCGAGGCGGAGGCCATCACGAGCCACGCGCCCGCCTACGGAGACATGGCCTCGGCAGCCGACCCGGTGGACCCGGGCCGCCTCCTGCTCGGCCCGCTGCACCGCCACGCGGCCTCCGGCTTCCACCTGGACGCCGTCTACGGGGCGCTGTTCGTCCGCCCTGTGCTGGCGGCGGCGAGCCTCGTCCGGTTCCTGGACCGAGAGGTCGTCGACACCTACGTACAGGGCGCGGGCACCCTGCCCCGCCTGCTCGGAGCCGCCGTACGGCGCGCTCAGACCGGCAATCTGCAGACCTATGTGAGCGCGCTGCTCGCCGGCACCGTCGTCCTGACGGTTGCCGTCCTCCTCGTCGCCACGGGAGCGTGAGCAGGCGTGATCGATATCAACGAGTCCGTGATGCAGGTCCTTCTGGCGTTCGTCGTCGTCGGCCCGCTCCTCGGCGCCGTCGCCGCCCTCCTGCCGGCTCCGCCCGGGCTGAAGGGGAAGTCACCCGAGCAGGCCGTGCTGCGGCACGGCGTCACCGTGACCGGCGTGATCCTCGTCGCCGCGCTCGTCCTCGCGCTCGGCTTCGACCACGACCATCCGTCGAAGATGCAGGCCACGACCGACATCAGCTGGATCCCCGCACTCGACGTTCGCATCCACCTCGGCATCGACGGCATCTCCCTCCCCCTCCTGGTCCTGACCGCGCTGCTGACCTTCCTCTGCGCGCTCTACTCCTACTTCAAGATGCCGTCGGGCCCGTCCCCGAAGGCATTCGTCGCCCTGCTGCTCGTCCTGGAGTCCGGCACCCTCGCCACCTTCGCCGTCCTCGACCTGATCCTCTTCTTCCTCGCCTTCGAGACCGTCCTCATCCCGATGTACTTCCTCATCGCCCGCTGGGGCGGTGCCCAACGGACCCAGGCCGCCTGGAAGTTCATCCTCTTCACGCTGCTCGGCTCCGTCGTCATGCTGCTCGGCCTGCTCTTGATCGGAATCAAGGCGGGCACATTCGACATGGTGGCACTCGCCACTGACAACGGCCGGTCGCTGACCACATCCGTGCAGGTCATCGCGGTTCTGGCGGTCGGGATCGGGCTCGCGGTCAAGACGCCGATGTGGCCGCTGCACAGCTGGCTGCCCGACGCCCACACCGCCGCCCCGACCGTCGGCTCGGTCCTGCTGGCCGGCGTGATGCTGAAGATGGGCACGTACGGGTTCGTCCGCATCCTGCTGCCGATCGCCCCCGACGGCATGCACACCTTCGCGCCCTACCTCGCCGCCTTCGCCGTCGTCGGGATCATCTACGGTTCCCTGGCCTGCCTCGCCCTCGCGAAACAGGGCGCGAAGGGCGACCTCAAGCGCCTCATCGCGTACTCCTCCGTCGGCCACATGGGCTTCGTCCTGCTCGGCATCTCGACGATGACCCCGACCGGCGTGAACGGCGCCCTGTTCGCCAACATCGCCCACGGCCTCATCACCGGCCTCCTGTTCTTCCTCGTCGGCGCCCTCAAGGACCGCACGGGCACCACCGACCTGGACACCCTGGCGGAGGAGACCGGCGCGGCCCTCTACGGCAAGGCACCGCGCCTCGGCGGCCTGCTCGCGTTCGCCGCCGTCGCCTCGCTCGGACTCCCCGGACTCGCCGGATTCTGGGGCGAGATGCTGGCCCTGTTCGGCGCGTTCAAGCCCGCCGCCGACCTCAGCCGCCCCGCGTTCCTCACCTTCATGGCCGTCGCGGCCTTCGGTACCCTGCTGACCGCCGCCTACATGCTCGCCGTGGTCCGCCGCGTCTGCATGGGCGCCGTGGCGCAGGAGGCGCCGAAACTCTCCGACGTCCAGACGTACGAGTTCGCCGCCTGGACCCCGCTCGTCGCCCTCACCGTCGCCGCCGGCCTGTGGCCGAAGGCACTCCTCGGCCTGACCGACCCGGCCGTGCAGCAGCTCCTCGCAGGAGGCACCCGATGAGCTCCCTGGCCCAGCCCCTCGCGGAGTCGGTCGTCCAGTCCGTCGACTGGCTCGCGATCGCACCGCCCACCATCTCGGCGGTCGTCGGCCTGGTCGTCCTCGTCGCCGACCTGTTCCTCCAGGAGGCCCGAAAAGCCTTCCTGGGCTGGGTGTCGGTCGCAGGCCTCGCCGTCTCCGCGCTCATGCTGCTGCCCCTCCTGGACGGCGACCGCGCCACCTTCTGCCACACCGGCGCCCCGACGGCCTGCAGCTACACGGCGGACCGCTTCACCCTGGTCATCCAGTTCCTGGTCCTCGGCGGCGCCCTCCTCGCGGCCCTCCTGTCGATCACCACCCTGAAGGACGCCGACAAGGGACTCCCCGAAGGGGAGTACTGGTTCCTGCTGCTGTCCTCCGCCGCGGGTGCCGCCCTCCTGCCCGCCTCCCGCGACCTCGCGACCCTGATCGTCGCCCTGGAGGTCGCCTCCCTGCCCGCCTTCGCCCTCGTCGGCATCCGGCACGGCGACAAGAAGTCCGCCGAAGCGGCCCTCAAGTTCTTCCTGTCCTCGGTCACCGCGACCGCGGTCAGCCTGATGGGCGTCAGCTTCGTGTACGCCACCACGGGCACCCTGTACCTCACCGAGATCGCCGACCGCATCCAGCACGTCGACGGCCAGTTCCACACCCTGGCCCAGACCGGCGTCGTCCTCACCCTCATCGGCTTCGCCTTCAAGACGGCCGCCGTCCCCTTCCACTTCTGGGTACCCGACACCTACGTGGGAGCGCCCCTCCCGATCGCCGCCTACTTGTCGGTCGTCGGCAAGGCGGTCGGCTTCTCCGGCCTGATCCTCGTCACCGTCGTCGCCTTCCCGTCGTACGCCGACGTGTGGGGCCCCGCGCTCGCCGCACTGGCCGCCCTCACCATGACGGTCGGCAACCTGGGCGCCCTGCGCCAACAGGCCACGCGCGCGTACAGCGCGGTACGGCTGCTCGCCTGGTCCTCCGTCGGACAGGCCGGCTACCTCCTGGTGCCGATCGCCGCAGCCGCTTACTCCAAGGACGCCCAGAAGTCGATCGGCTCCACCGTCGCCTACGCCCTCATGTATGCCGCCGTGAACCTCGGCGCCTTCGCGGTGGCCGCACTGGTGGGCCGCAGCAGAGCTCTGAACCGCGTCAGCGACTACCGCGGCCTGTACGGGTCGAACCCCCTGGCCGCCCTCCTCCTGGCCTTCTTCCTGCTGTGCCTCGCCGGACTGCCGCCGGGCGTCATCGGGCTCTTCGCCAAGGTCACCGTCTTCTCGGCGGCCGTCGACGCGGGCCTGGGCTGGCTCGCGGTCGTCATGGCCGTCAACGTGGTGATCGCGCTCTTCTACTACCTCCAGTGGACGGCCCTGCTCTTCCGCGCACCCGAGGGAGAGCACGACAAGCACCGCGTCCCCGCCCCCCTCACCGCCGCCCTCGCGCTCACCGGCGCCCTCGGAATCGCCCTCTCCGGAGCACCCCAACTGGTCCTGCGCTTCGCCGACACCGGACTCTTCTGAGCCACCGGCACATACCACCGTCCTCACCCGGACGGCCCACGCCCGGCGCCGTACGCACAAGGGAACTAGTGGCCCCCGCCTGGCGTTGACCAGTGCGGAAGGTTCCACTGGACGTGGCACCACGACACCAGTGGCATCAGAGATCAGCAAGCAAAGGGTTCCCCTGCTGCACGATTTGGAGGGCGTACCGTGCACCGCCGGCACAACGGGCTCAGGACCGCAGTTCTCCTCGGGGGACTGTCCGCACTCATCATCGTCATCGGCAGCTTCTTCGGCCGCATGGGGCTCGTCGTAGCGGTCGTGATCGCGCTGGGCACGAACGCGTACGCGTACTGGAACAGCGACAAACTGGCGCTGCGCGCGATGCGCGCCCGCCCGGTGAGCGAGTTCGAGGCCCCCGCCCTGTACCGCATGGTCCGCGAGCTCTCCACCCAGGCCCGCCAGCCCATGCCGCGCCTGTACATCTCGCCCACGGAGGCCCCCAACGCCTTCGCGACGGGCCGCAACCCGCGCAATGCCGCCGTGTGCTGCACGGAGGGCATCCTGCGCATCCTGGACGAGCGCGAGCTGCGCGGAGTCATCGGCCACGAGCTGAGCCATGTCTACAACCGCGACATCCTGATCTCGTCGGTCGCCGGCGCCCTCGCCTCGGTGATCATGTTCCTGGTCAACTTCGCCTGGCTGATCCCGATCGGACGCTCCAACGACGACGACGGCCCCGGCATCCTGGGCATGCTGATGATCATGATCCTGGGGCCCCTCGCGGCCAGCCTCATCCAGTTGGCCATCAGCCGCTCCAGGGAGTACGAGGCCGACGCGTCCGGCGCGCAACTGACCGGGGATCCCCTCGCCCTCGCCAGCGCCCTGCGCAAGCTCGACGCGGGCACCAAGCAGCTTCCGCTGCCCCCGGAGCCCCGCATCGAGACCGCGAGCCACATGATGATCGCGAACCCCTTCCGCCCGGGCCAGGGACTCTCCAAGATGTTCTCGACACACCCGCCGATGGCGGAGCGCATCGCCCGGCTCGAGAAGATGGCAGGTCGCCCTCAGTGAAAACCATCCTGAACGTCATTTGGCTCGTCCTGAGCGGCTTCTGGCTGTTCCTCGGGTATCTGTTCGCGGGCGTGGTGCTCTGCATCACCATCATCGGCATCCCGTTCGGCATCGCCGCCTTCCGTATCGGCGTCTTCGCCCTGTGGCCCTTCGGGTACACCACGGTCGAGCGCCGTGACGCGGGCGCGCCGTCCTGCGTCGGCAACGTCCTGTGGCTGATCCTCGCGGGCTGGTGGCTGGCCCTCGCGCACATCGTCACCGGCATCGCCATGTGCATCACGATCATCGGCATCCCGTTCGGCATCGCCAACTTCAAGCTGATCCCGATCTCGCTGTTCCCCCTGGGCCGCGAAATCGTGCCCACGGACCAGCCGTTCGCCACCCGCTGACGGGAGCGACCGTGGTGGGGGCGCCGAAGTACGTCCTGCTGTCGTACGACGAAGTCTCCGAAACCGACGGCGAGCACGGGTACGAGCAGACCTGGGCACTCTGCCAGGACGCCGACGACCTCTTCGCCGACCCGCTCCCACCCGTCCGGGAGACGTACGAACTGCTCGGCTGCGCCCCCGAGGGCGAACTCGCCGTGGCCCTGGCACGCGCGCGTGCCGACGGTTCGGCGCCGCTCGGCCTGCTGACCCTGGAGATCCTCGACAAGACCGGCACCGGCGCGGGCATGGAGGGCGACTGGTGGCTGGAGGACGTACGCGTCGTCGGTGACCGCCCCTGCGCGCGTGACCTGTCCCTGAGGGACGTCACCGTCGAGGGACTGCCGTCCGACGACAACCTCTACGACTACCCGCACTGCCCGCCCCTCTCCCCGGGATACCGGCTGCTGGGCCCGGATGGCGAACCCTGGGGCGCCTGCCGGGACTTGGCCCATCCGCAGGAGGACCGGCCCGAACCGCTCGACCCTCCCGTGCGCCTGCTGGGCTGTTCCCCGCGCGGTGCGCTGCGGGCGGCCATGGACAGCGGGGACGAGGACCTCGGCCACGCCAAGGTGCTGCGCATCGACTCCTCGGGCCGGCCTCTGCAGCCCGCCACCGATGGCGAGTTGCGGGCCTGGATCCCGTCCGCGCGCGGCCCCGGCCTGGTCGACCTCACCCTCGACCCCTGGGCGGAACGGCCACCGCTCGCCGCCCGGGCGGTGTGGGACCTGTGGGGCGAAGGACGTCCCTCCGAGCCCGGCCGCTGGGCCGGTTGCGACGCGGACGGCCGCCGGTTCTGGCTCGACACCGCGCTGGCGAACCACCCCCACGGCGCCCCGGACCGGCCGCCGGGCACCACCTACCACCTCGACGGCAGGCACATCACCGACCCGCAGGGCTTCTTCTGCGCCCTCGGCGAGGCGGTGAACGGCCCCGGCGGATACTTCGGTTGGGGCGTCGACGCCCTGGACGACTGCCTGTGCGGTTGCTGGGGAGCCGCCCCGCACTTCACCCTCGTCTGGCACGACGCGACCGTCGCCCGCGCCTGCCTCGGCCTCACCCCGCTCACCGGCCCGCGACCACCGACGTTCGAGGAACTGCTTGCCCTCCTCGCCGAGAGGCACGTCGACGTCCGCCTGGCCTGACCGTTCGTCACCGGCCCCTCCGGCGAGCCGGATTTCCACAACCGCCGGGTTGTCCACAGGCCGGCCCGATTGTCAGTGGCGCGTTGCACTATGAAGCCATGACCGAGAACGAGCAGCGACTGCTGACCCGGGTGGCCGTCGAGGCCCGCAACACCCGTCCGTGGGGCTGGACTTCGCTCCCCGCCCCGGTGGACGAGGCCACGGTGACCCGCGCCGAGGCCGCCCTGGGCTTCAGCCTGCCTCCGCTGCTCGCGGCGCTCTACTCGCGGATAGGAGACGGTGGATTCGGCCCGGAGTACGGCCTGTTGTCCCTGCTCGACAGCCCGCCGGCCGGCGAGCCCGCCGCCGTCACTCAGTACCTCGCCAACCGCGAGAGCGGACGCAAGGACCCCGACTGGCCCTGGCCCGAGGGCGTCCTGCCGATATCCCACTGGGGCTGCGCGATGTACGCATGCGTGGACTGCCGGACCCCGCAGGCCACCGTGCTGCTCTACGAACCGAACGCGGACGAGGCGGACCACGCCTGGTACGTGGACGCGCCCAGCCTCGCCGACTGGCTTCAGGGCTGGCTCGACGGCACGGGCTGGTACGTCGACGCCAACATCGGCATCGAGCCCGAGCCGTGGGCCGACTTCCGTATACGTACGGCCGCGCCGGCATCCTGACCGGCTCCCGGCACCGGGCGCCCCTCGCAGCACCCCCGCCGATGTCTGCAACCACCACACGCATCCGTGGCGTCCTGTTCATCGACACGGCGCAACATGCAGCGACAGGCCGTGCGCAGGACCTACGAACACAGCCTGTCCGGGCGGAATTCACAGCTCCGGATCAGCGCAAGCACAGTGTGAAAGGGCAGGTTCACGGCATGGGCATCATCAGCTGGATCATCCTGGGACTGTTGGCCGGAGCCATCGCCAAATTCCTGCTGCCGGGCCGCGACCCGGGCGGCTTCATCGGTACGACCGTCATCGGCATCGCCGGCGCGTTCCTCGGCGGCTGGATATCGGCCCGCTGGCTGGACCACCCGGTCGCCAAGAACTTCTACGACGGCGCCACCTGGGCCTCGGCGATAGGCGGCGCCCTCGTCCTCCTGATCGCCTACCGCATCTTCTTCGGCAACTCGCGCAACTAGGGCTTCTCCGGCGGACAGGCCCTGGCGCCCCCGTACCGCAGCCAGCAGAAGAGAAGGGTGGGTGCCGACGGGCACCCACCCTTCCTCGTACCGCGTACCGCTGCGCGTCAGGCGCGCAAGGCGTGGCTCTACCGGTAGTTGACGAACTGCAGCGCGAAGTCGAAGTCCTTGCCCTTGAGCAGGGCCTGCACGGCCTGCAGGTCGTCGCGGCTCTTCGAGCTGACCCGCAGTTCGTCGCCCTGCACCTGGGCCTTCACGCCCTTGGGGCCCTCGTCGCGAATGATCTTCGCCACTTTCTTCGCGTTGTCCTGGGAGATGCCCTCCTCGATGGACGCGAAGATCTTGTACTCCTTGCCGGAGAGCTGAGGCTCACCGGCGTCCAGCGCCTTCAGCGAGATGCCGCGCTTGACCAGCTTGGACTGGAAGACGTCGAGCACCGCCTTGACCCGCTCCTCGGAGTTCGCCTCCATGAGGATCTTCTCTGCGGACCACGAGATCGAGGCACCCACGCCCTTGAAGTCGTAGCGCTGCGAGATCTCCTTGGCGGCCTGGTTGAGGGCGTTGTCGACCTCCTGCCGCTCGACCTTCGAGACGATGTCGAAACTGGAGTCGGCCATGTCCTGTGGCTCCTTGTATCGGGGTGCGTATCGATGCGTGTCACTGCGTATCGGCGTGCGTGGGGGCAGCCGCCGAGCCCGGTGTAGGCGCCGGGCCGCATCCGTATAAGCCTAGCCATCCCCTCCCCTCCGGGCGCCGATCTATCGGGTGGCGGAGCACCCCTGGGCATCGGGTATCGTTTACGTCGTTGCCACGGAGCACCGCTGAAAAGCGGTTCGAGGGGCAGCATCCCCGGCGGTGTGCCCGAGTGGCCAAAGGGAGCAGACTGTAAATCTGCCGGCTCAGCCTACCCAGGTTCGAACCCTGGCGCCGCCACATGATCGAGAGGGTCCGTCCTCAGCAGCAATGCTGAGGACGGACCCTTTTGTCGTTCCCGGAGCCTTCTGCCGCTCCGCCACCAGTCTTGACGTGACCGTGCCACAGCCCTACTGTCGCGGCAGTGCGTTCATATTGAAACACAAAGTTCATGTATGTGAATACGCGTGAACGCGCATCGCCAACCGAGTCCATCGAGCAGACAGGAAGGCACCCCCCATGCGCATGCGTACGCTGCTCACCTCCCTGGCCACCGTCACCGCAGTGACCGGTGGGCTGGCCCTCACGGCGCCGGCCGCTTCGGGCAGTACCGACGTCACCCGCGCCGTCGCCGCACCCCTCGCCGACCCGACCGTCGCGCCCGGCGGGAACTTCGACCTGGGGGTGTGGCAGCTCCAGGAGCCGGTGGGTTCCCCCGGCTCGCCCACGACCATCTCGTCGGCCCGGCTCCAAGGGGCCAACGGCTTCCAGGACTCGTACTTCTACACGGACACCCGTGACGGCGCGATGACCTTCTGGGCGCCGGAGAAGGGCGTCACCACGCCCAACTCGAACTACGCCCGCTCCGAACTGCGCGAGATGAACCGCAGCGGCAGCGCCGCCAACTGGTCGCTCAGCGGCACGCACACGATGAAGGCGACGCTACGGGTCGTCTCCGTCACGTCGAACGTCTGCGTGGGTCAGATCCACCTCGGCACGGGCGGCACGTCCACCAAGCCGCTGCTGGAGCTGTACTACCGGTCGAGCGGAGACATCGTCCTCGGCACGGAGAACTCGCCCGACGGCGGACAGACGCTGCACACCGTGGGCAACGTGGCGGTCGGCAAGACATGGAGCTACACGATCGGCGTCTCGGGCGGGAACACCATCAACCTGACGGTCAACGGGAGTACGACGCACTACGCCATCCCGTCGTCCTTCAACGCCTACAAGCAGTACTTCAAGGCCGGTTCGTACAACCAGTCGTCCTCCGACAGCACCACCAAGGGCGCCCGGGTCGCCTTCTACGGACTCACCGTCTCCCACAGCTGAGCGAGCCTCGACGGCCGACGCGGCCTGCGGCGGGGCAGACTGATCCCATGTCGTCACGCCGCAGAAGCTGCCCCGAGTGCCGTCGCGAGATCGCCGTCGTCGCCGGACGGTTCGCGCGCCACGACCCGCCCGGCGCACGCGAGAGCGGCGAGCTCGTGTCGTGCCCCGGCTCGCGCCGACAGGCGGAACTCGGGGCGGCCCAGCCCGCGTTGGACGGTTACGCGGTGCCGGACTTCCCGGGCCAGATGCCGCTGTTCTAGGCAGAGTAGAAGGCAGTAGAAGAACGTCCGGCGGACAACGTCAGTTCCCCGCCACCGACTTCACCGCCACCGACACCGGCGCGGACCCGCCGATCAGCTCCAGCGTCAGACCGGCCGTCGCCGGAGTCTCCACCAACTCCGCGAGTACGGCGGCCACATCGTCGCGCGGGATCGCGCCGCGCCCGGTGTGGGCCTCCAGGCGGACCAGGCCCGTGCCGGCGTCGTTCGTGAGCGAGCCGGGGCGCAGAATCGTCCAGTCCAGGGCATCCAGCCCGCGTACATACGCGTCGGCCTCACCCTTGGCACGCAGATACACGTCGAACACGCCGTCCCCGGCGTGCGCGGGATCCGCGCCCATCGAGGAGACGACGACATGACGCCGTACGCCCGCCAGGACCGCCGCGTCGGCGAACAGCACCGCCGAACCCCGGTCCACCGTGTCCTTCCGGGCCGTACCGCTGCCCGGGCCCGCGCCCGCCGCGAAGACCGCCGCGTCCGCGCCCCGCAGCAGCGCCGCGACCTCCTCGACCGAGGCCGACTCCAGGTCGAGCACGAGCGGTTCGGCGCCGACCGCCCGTAGATCGTCGCTCTGTCCGGCGTTGCGGATGATGCCCGCGACCTCTTCACCACGTGCGGCGAGCAGGCGCTCCAGCCGCAGCGCGATCTGACCATGACCTCCAGCGATGACAATGCGCATGCCTTCGACCGTACGCCCGGAGGGCCGCACGCGCCGCATGACTTCAGCCGCGTCCCAGCAGCACACTCCCGCGACGCACGCGCCGGGCGCGCGAGCAGGGATGCATGCGGGCCTTCGCGCCCCAGGCGTACGCCCCCGGGCGGCAGCGGGTCACACCAGCGGTTCACCCACCGAGCCGAGCCCCTGCTTACGGTCCCGTCGAGTGGCTCACGGACCGCGCCCCGCTTCTGTCTCGGGTCACGTCGAGCGGCTCGGGCACCGCGTCCCGCCTCCGACTCGGCTCACGACACCTCGCCCCGCCCCTGCCGCGGCAGCCCCAACTCCGCGCCCGCCGCCGTGTTGCAGTACTCCCGGACCGCGCTCGTCCGTGCCACAACGCGCCCCCGGTGCACCACGATCCGGCTGTACGCCAGCGAGAGCGCGCCCGCGAGCCGGTCGCCGCGCACCGCGAGCAGTTCGGCCGGAAAACCCGCCTCGACCCGCACCTCGGGCAGACCGAGCGCCGCCCGTGCCGACGAGCTCACCGTGTCGAAGGCGTCCTCGGGCCGCATCCCGTGCCGCGAGGCGAGCAGGTACGCCGCCTCCAAAGGGTCCCCGCGGCCAACAGGGTTGGACAGGTCACGCAGGGCGCCGCTGCCCGCGGCCACCTGGACGCCGGCCGTGCGCAGCAGTCGTACCGGAGCCGTGCCCCGCCGGTCGACGCCGCCGCAGCCGCCCTGCGGCAGGCACACCACCGTCACGCCTGCCGCGGCCAGTTGGTCCGCGATCCGCGTGACCGTGTCCGCGGGCAGCCGCCCCAGGCCGCCGCACGGACCGAGCGTCACCCCGGGCCGCATCCCGCCCGCGACCGCCGCCAGCCGGGCCAGCCGGGCCGGGTCGGCGGCGTCGGTGTGCAGGTCGACGGGGCAGCCGTGCTCGGACGCGACCTCTAGGACCGCCTCCACGTATCCCGTCGGATCCGGGTCCAGATCTGGACAACCGCCCACTACGGAGGCACCCATTTTCAGCGCGTCCCGCAGCATCGCGAGCCCGTCCGCCCCCGCGACCCCGGTCAGCAGCCGGGGCATCGCCACCGCCGTCAACTCCGCCAGCCCGCGCAGCGCCCGCCGTGCCTGCAGTACGGCGGCCAGCGCGCCCAGCCCCTGGACGTCCCCCACGCGCACGTGTGCCCGCTGTGCCGTCGCCCCGTGCCCGAGCTGCAGCAGCGCGGCCTCCGTGGCCCGCCGCTGGACGTCCTGGGGGTCGTAGGAGACGGGTCCGCCGTTCTCGGCCGACAGCGCGGTGTCGCTGTGCGCGTGCGGCTCGGCCGGGGCCGGGAGGAGGAGGTAGCCGCCGAGGTCCACGCGCGCGCCGCACGCGCGCGTGGCCTCCGTCGCCAGACTGCCCGCCGTGCCGACCGCCTCGATGCGCCCGCCGCCCAGCCGTACGTCCACGGTCCTGCCGTCGGTCAGCCGGGCCCCGCACAACAGGAGCGCGGCCGGGTCGGCCGGCCCCGACGAACCCGACGACGAGTGGGACGGCTGGGGCTGACTGTCGGGCATCGCGCTCCAGGGGCTCAGGGCTTCGCGGGCTCGGCTTCGGGGCTCACGGTGGGGGCTGCGCAAAGGGGCGCAAGATCACGCAGAGTGAGTCGAGCCTAGGGCGGTGATCCGTTCGCGGCGCGGAGGAGCGCAATAGTCGTACCGGTGTGGTCCGCCGTGCGGGAGGGGCCCGAGAGGCCTTCGGGAGGGCCGTGGAAGGGGCTGGAGCGGTGCCGCGAAACGGATTTGGGCGAACGGCGGCGGAGCGTGTAATGTCTTCATCGCTCGCCCCAATAGCTCAGTCGGTAGAGCGTCTCCATGGTAAGGAGAAGGTCTACGGTTCGATTCCGTATTGGGGCTCTGGTGTGAGAGGTTCCTACCGCAAGGTGGGAACCAATCCCATCACAGCGGTGTAGCTCAGTCGGTAGAGCAAGCGGCTCATAATCGCTGTGTCACCGGTTCAAGTCCGGTCACCGCTACTGACAGTAGCCGATTGTGGGGTCGGTCCTTCGATCGGCTACTCTGTTATGCGTTCATAGTCCCATCCGTTCGTCAAGGAGCACTCCTGTGGCTGCCACCGACGTCCGCCCGAAGATCACGCTGGCCTGCGTGGAGTGCAAGGAGCGGAACTACATCACCAAGAAGAACCGGCGTAACAACCCGGACCGACTGGAGATGAAGAAGCACTGCCCGCGTTGCAATGCGCACACCGCGCACCGCGAAACGCGATAAATACAGGCTCGTACACGAGGCCGTCCCCGCACGTTGGGGGCGGCCTCGTGTCGTTATTCAGCAGAGCAGACACATCAGGAGGTGCCGAGTCATGGCGCTCGACCAGTCCTTCGTGGGGCGGACCTACCCGCCCACCGACCCCTACGAGGTGGGCCGGGAGAAGATCCGTGAGTTCGCGGAGGCGGTGGGGGACGCCAACCCGGTATACACGGACCCGGAGGCCGCCAAGGCGCTCGGACACTCCGATGTGATCGCCCCGCCTACCTTCGTCTTCTCCATCACCTTCAAGGCCGCAGGGCAGGTAGTCCAGGACCCGCAACTCGGCCTGGACTACAGCCGCGTGGTGCACGGCGACCAGAAGTTCGTCTACGTCCGCCCCGTGCGCGCCGGCGACCGTCTCACGGTCACCTCCACGATCGAGGCGATCAAGTCGATGGCGGGCAACGACATCCTGGACGTCCGCGGCGAGGTCCACGACGAGGCGGGCGAACACGTCGTGACCGCCTGGACCAAGCTGGTGGCCCGCGCGGCGGAGGGGAGCTGACATGACCGCGAAGATCGCGTACGACGACATCGAGGTCGGCACCGAGCTGCCGGCCCAGACCTTCCCCGTCACCCGCGCCATGCTCGTCCAGTACGCGGGTGCCTCCGGGGACTTCAACCCGATCCACTGGAACGAGAAGTTCGCCAAGGAGGTCGGGCTCCCGGACGTCATCGCGCACGGCATGTTCACCATGGCCGAGGCGATCCGCGTGGTCACCGACTGGGCCGGCGACCCGGGCGCGGTCGTCGAGTACGGCGTCCGCTTCACCAAGCCCGTCGTCGTCCCGAACGACGACCAGGGCGCGACCGTCGAGGTCAGCGCCAAGGTCGCCGCCAAGCTCGACGACAACACGGTCCGCGTGGACCTCGTGGCGACCAGCGCCGGCCAGAAGGTGCTCGGGATGTCGCGAGCGGTCGTACGACTGGCGTGAACGTGAGCCGAGGTAAGGGGCGTCCGCCACTGCAGGCGCCCCTTACCTGTTGTAGGTCGGCTCGGCCCGGCTTGGTGACTTGCAGTGACACCGTCCGGCCCGCTCGTGTGCCGTGCCCCACACTCTTGACTTGGTTAGTGATTGAGTACTAACTTTCTCGCATGGTCAGGATGAGCGCAGAGGAGAGGCGCGAGAGCGTCGTTCGCGCAGCGATCGCCGAGTTCGCGCAGCGGGGGTACTACGGCACCTCCACGGAGGCGATCGCCAAGCGGGTCGGTGTCTCGCAGCCGTATCTCTTCCGGCTCTTCCCGGGCAAGAAGGCGATGTTCGCGGCGGCCGCGCTCAGGTGTGTCGAGGACGTGTGCCGGGTCATGGAGGAGTCGTCCGAGGGGCTGGAGGGCGAAGAGGCCGTGCACGCCATGGCCGACGCCTATGTGCGGCTCATCACGGAGCATCCCGAGAAGCTCCAGATGCAGATGCAGACGTACATCACGGTGGCCGCCGCCGAGGCGGAGGGCGACCGCGAGTTCGGCGAGGCCGTACGCAAGGGCTGGATGAGGCTCTGGGACATCGTGCATGTGTCCATGGGCGCGGATGTGAACGAGACCGCGACCTTCATGGCGCACGGAATGCTGATCAACACCCTTGCGGCCATGGGTTTCCCGCCCGAGCACAGGGTCTGGGAGGGGATGTACCCGGAGGCCCGTGTCACCGGTCGGCTGGAGAAGTCGTAGCGGCGGGCGAGAGGCGGATTCCGCGCCTTTTCGTGACCGCCAAAGTTAGTCATCAATAACTAATCACCAGTAGCGATCACCCACACTGGGGGAGCGATGTCAGAGAAGACCGCACCGCGCGGGGGAATGGTCTGGGCCCTCGTCATCACCAGCGTCGCCGGATTCATGGCGGCCCTCGACAACCTCGTCGTCACCACCGCTCTGCCCTCCATCCGCAAGGACCTCGGGGGCGCGCTGGGCGACCTGGAATGGACCGTGAGCGCCTACACGCTCACCTTCGCCGTCCTGCTGATGTTCGGCGCGGCCCTCGGTGACCGGTTCGGCCGCCGCCGGCTCTTCGTCGTCGGCATCACCATATTCACCGGCGCCTCCGCCGCCGCGGCCATGGCGACCGGCATCGACTCCCTGATCGCGGCCCGCGCGGTCCAGGGCGTCGGCGCGGCGATCATGATGCCGCTGACACTGACCCTCCTCACCGCGGCCGTGCCCGCCGCCAAGCGCGGTATGGCCTACGGCATCTGGGGCGCCGTCAACGGACTCGCCGTCGCCTCCGGACCGCTCATCGGCGGCAGCCTCACCGAACACGTCTCCTGGCACTGGATCTTCTGGCTGAACGTCCCGCTCGGCCTGGCCCTGATCCCGCTCGCCCGCCTGCGCCTCTCCGAGTCCCACGGCACCGGCGCCCCGCTCGACTTCCCCGGCACCCTGCTCGCCAGCGGCGGCCTCTTCGGGATCGTCTACGGCCTGGTCCGCGGCCCCGCCGACGGGTGGACCAGCTCCCTCGTCCTCACCGGGCTCTTCGCGGGCAGCGCGCTCTTCGTCGGCTTCATCATCTACAGCGTCAACGCCAAGAACCCCATGCTCCCGATGCGGCTGTTCCGCTCCCGCGCCTTCTCCGGGATCAACGCGGCGAGCCTGCTGATGTTCCTCGGGATGTTCGGGTCGATCTTCCTGCTCAGCCAGTACATGCAGGGCGTGCTCGGCTACTCGCCCACCGAGGCGGGCCTGCGGATGCTGCCCTGGACCGGTATGCCGATGCTGGTCGCACCCGTCGCCGGCATTCTGTCCGACCGCGTCGGCGGCCGCCCGGTCGTCGCCGCCGGCCTCTTCCTCCAGGCCGCCGGTCTCGGCTACATGGCGTACATCGTCACCACCGACGTCTCCTACGCCGCCCAGCTGCCCGGTCTGATCCTCAGCGGGATCGGCATGGCTCTGTTCTTCGCGCCGGCCGCCAACCTGGTCATGTCCAGCGTCCGCCCCTCGGAACAGGGCATCGCCTCCGGCGCCAACAACGCGCTCCGCGAGGTCGGCGGCGCCCTCGGCGTCGCGATCATGGCGTCGATCTTCTCGGCCCAGGGCGGCTACGAGACCGGGCAGAGCTTCGTCGACGGGCTGAAGCCCGCGCTGGTCACCGGCTCGGGCGTGGTCGCCCTCGCCGGGATCGCGACCCTGCTGATCCCGACGAGGCGCCGCGCGGCGGAGCTCGTGAAGGTGGCCGAGTCGGCCGACAGCGCCAGGGCCGAGTCGGTCATGGAGTCGGCCGGCCGCTGAGCACGAACAACCGGTACGACCGAGAACGAACAACCGGCACGACCGAGAACAAACAACGGCACACGCGCGTGGGGCCCCACCAAAACCGGTGAGGCCCCACGCGCGCGTGCGTCCCACCTCCACCCCCACCGCGCCCGGCGTTGTCGGTCCCGTCTCGTACTCTTGGCCCCGTGCAGGAACTCCACGACGCTCCCCTCGCCCCGCTGACCACCTTCCGGTTGGGCGGCCCCGCGACCCGTCTGATCACCGCCGGCACCGATGCCGAGGTGATCGACGCCGTCCGCGAGGCCGACGACACCGGGACGCCGTTGCTGGTCATCGGGGGCGGGTCCAACCTCGTCATCGGGGACAAGGGGTTCGAGGGCACCGCCCTGCGCATCGCCACCCGCGGCTTCGCGCTCGACGGCACACGGCTGGAGCTGGCGGCCGGCGAGGTGTGGACGGATGCCGTCGCCCGCACCGTGGAGGCCGGGCTCGCCGGGATCGAGTGCCTCGCCGGGATCCCCGGATCGGCGGGCGCGACCCCGATCCAGAACGTGGGGGCGTACGGCCAGGAGGTCTCCGCCACCATCACCGAGGTCGTCGCCTACGACCGCACCACCCGCGCGACGGTCACCCTCACCAACGAGGAGTGCGCCTTCTCGTACCGCCACAGCCGCTTCAAGGCCGAGCCCGAGCGCTACGTGGTGCTGCGCGTCCGCTTCCGACTGGAGGACGCGGACGGACTGTCGGCGCCGGTCAAGTACGCCGAGACGGCCCGTGTCCTCGGCGTCGAGCCCGGCGACCGGGTGCCGCTCGCGCGGGCTCGCGAGACCGTCCTCGCGCTGCGCGCCGGCAAGGGCATGGTCCTGGACCCCGAGGACCACGACACCTGGTCGGCCGGTTCCTTCTTCACCAACCCGATCCTCACCGAGGAGCAGTTCACCGCGTTCCACGCGCGCGTGCGGGAGCGCCTCGGTAAGGACACGGAACCACCCGCCTATCCGGCGGGGGAGGGGCACACCAAGACCTCCGCCGCCTGGCTGATCGACAAGGCGGGCTTCACCAAGGGGTACGGCAGCGGTCCCGCCCGCATCTCCACCAAGCACACCCTCGCCCTCACCAACCGCGGCGAGGCGACCACCGCCGACCTGCTCGCCCTGGCCCGCGAGGTCGTCGCCGGCGTCCAGGACACCTTCGGGATCACCCTCGTCAACGAGCCGGTGACGGTCGGCGTCAGCCTCTGAAAGCGCCCTCCGGAGGGGCTCAGTAGGCCACCCCCACCCCCTGCTTCACCGTTCCCGGGTCGTCGGTCATCGCCAGCATCGCGTGGGCCACGTCCGCGCGGGCGATGAACCGGCCCTTGTCCGGGAAGCCGCCCACGACCGTGCGGTACGTGCCGGTCACCGGCTTGTTCTGCAGGCGTGGCGGGCGGACCGAGGTCCAGTCGGTCGCACTGCGGGCCAACTCCGCCTCCATCGCCCGCAGATCGGCGTACACGTTCTTCAGGAGCGCCGAGATCAGCCCGCGCGCGGTGCGGTCGAGGAGACCCGCGCCCGCCGGTTCGGGGCCGACCGGACCGGCGCTCACCACCAGCACCCGGCGCACCCCTTCCGCCTCCATGGCGGCCAGAACCGTCCGCGTGAGCCGGGTCGCGACCCCCGCGTCCTTGCGGCTGCGGGCGCCGAGCCCGGAGAGGACCACGTCCCGGCCCGCGACCGCGGGGCGCAGCGCCTCCGGGTCGGTGAGGTCCGCGCGGAACACCTCCAGGCCCTTGCCGCGCACGGTCAGCCCGGCCGGGTCCCGTACGACCGCCGTGACCTGGTGACCCGAGGCCAGCGCCTGGCGGACGATCTCCTGACCGATGCCTCCCGTGGCACCGAAAACGGTGAGCTTCATGGCCTGCTCCTCAGCCTCACGGGGTGGGTGAGCATTCACTCACCCCTGTCTCCCCACTAGAGTGGGTAAGTACTCACCCACTCGTCAAGCCCGAACGGACCGGCCATGGAATCCTCGAAGCCCGCGCGGGTCCGCATCCTCGACGCGGCCCACGAGCTGATGCTCACCGTCGGGCTGGCCCGGGCGACCACCAAGGAGATCGCGAAGGCCGCCGGTTGCTCCGAAGCCGCGCTCTACAAGTACTTCGCGAGCAAGGAGGAGCTGTTCATCCGCGTCCTCGCGGAACGGCTGCCCCAGCTGACCCCGCTGCTGCAGAGCCTCGCCGCCGAGCCCGGACAGCACTCCCTGGAGGACAACCTCACCGAGATCGCCCGCCAGGCGGCCCTCTTCTACGAGCAGAGCTTCCCGATCGCGGCCTCCCTGTACGCCGAGACCCAGCTCAAGCGACGCCACGACGAGGCGCTGCGACAGCTCGGCTCCGGCCCCCACAAGCCGATCGAGGGCCTCGACGCCTACCTCCGCGCCGAACAGGCCGCCGGCCGCGTCCGCCGTGACGTGGACACCTTCGCCGCCGCATCCCTCCTCCTCGGCGCCTGCGCGCAGCGTGTGTTCGCCTACGAGGCGACGCAGACCGGCGTACGCCCGCCCGTGGACGAGTTCGCGCCACGCATCGCCAGGACGCTGCTGGGCGGAATCTCCGTTGCCGAGGCCCCCTCCGGGCCGTGATCCTTACCGTATGAGGCACCCCGAATGGAGCTGAGACTCCGCCAGTTCAGGCCCAGGACCGGCCCGCACGAACACCGTGTCGTCCAGCCCGGGCAACCGCTGCGCCACACCTCACTGCGCGAGCCGGCGCCGATCGGGATGCTCATGGGGGACCACGACGGGCTGAGCCGGCTCGCGGGACTGTTCTCGTTCGCCGCCTGCTCGCGGCACACCATCGTGCACGTTCCGCTGCGGGACTGCGTGCCGCCCGACGAGGGGTGCGGGGAACTCGTCGACCTGGTGCTGGCGCACCCGGAGGCGGGGCTGCGGCCCTCCAAGTGGCCCGAACTGAGGCGGCGGTTGGGGCGCGGCACACCGCTCACCGTCCGTACGGACGAGGCCCGTACCGAGCGGCACGCGCGCGCGTGGCTGGAGCGGCCGTACGACCGGGGGCTGTTGCGGCACACCACACACGCGCGGACGTACTTCCTCATCGGCGGTCGTGAGGTGTTCTCCTGTGCGGCCACCGCCTTCGCCTACGCGGCCGGCTGGGGGCCGCGGCACAAGCGGGTCGTCAAGGGACAGTCGGCGTTCATGGCCGGTCTGCAGCACGAGCTGGAGCCCACGCGCGGCGGTGGGCACCCTCCCGAGGTCCTGATCTGTTTCAAGCCGTATCCGCCCTACGCCCACTTCAAGCGACCGGGGCGCTGAGCCAGTCGTCGATGCCGGACAGGAGCTTGGTCTTCATGTCCTCGGGGGCCGCCGAACCCCGTACCGACTGGCGGGCCAGTTCGGCCAGTTCGCGGTCCGAGAAGGCGTGGTGGCGGCGGGCGATCTCGTACTGGGCCGCCAGCCGGGAGCCGAACAGGAGCGGGTCGTCGGCGCCGAGCGCCAGGGGGACGCCGGCCTCGAAGAGGGTCCGCAGGGGCACGTCCTCGTGCTTCTCGTAGACGCCCAGGGCCACGTTCGAGGCGGGGCACACCTCGCAGGTGATGCCCCGGTCGGCGAGCCGCTTCAGCAGCCGGGGGTCCTCCGCCGCGCGCACCCCGTGGCCGATCCGGGTCGCGTGCAGGTCGTCCAGGCAGTCCCGCACCGAGGCCGGGCCCGCCAGTTCGCCGCCGTGCGGGGCCGACAGCAGACCGCCCTCCTGGGCGATCGCGAAGGCCCGGTCGAAGTCCCGTGCCATACCCCGGCGTTCGTCGTTCGAGAGGCCGAAACCGACCACACCCTGGTCCGCGTACCGCACCGCCAGCCGGGCCAGCGTGCGGGCGTCCAGCGGGTGCTTCATCCGGTTCGCGGCCACCAGCACCCGCATCCCGAGCCCGGTTTCGCGGGAGGTCGTCTCCACCGCGTCGAGGATGACCTCCAGCGCCGGGATCAGCCCGCCCAGGCGCGGCGCGTACGACGTCGGGTCGACCTGGATCTCCAGCCAGCCCGAGCCGTCCCTGACGTCCTCCTCGGCGGCCTCGCGGACCAGCCGCTGGATGTCCTCGGGTTCCCGCAGGCACGACCGCGCCGCGTCGTACAGCCGCTGGAAACGGAACCACCCGCGCTCGTCCGTGGCCCGCAGCTTCGGCGGCTCCCCGCTGGTCAGCGCCTCGGTCAGGGCGTCGGGCAGGCGCACCCCGTACTTGTCGGCGAGCTCCAGCACGGTGGTGGGCCGCATCGACCCGGTGAAGTGCAGGTGCAGATGGGCTTTGGGCAGTTCAGAGACATCGCGTACACGCTCCATCCGGGAATCCTGCCGTACGTTCCCGTGGTCCCGGTACCGCTTTCCCCGATAGTGGTCTTGCTCGCACACAGCAGCGGGCCGCCTCCCCGGAGGGAAACGGCCCGCACGCGCGCGTGGAGGTACGGAAACTCAGTCCGTGGCCTCGGAGAGCAGCTTCTGGATCCGGCTGACGCCCTCGACGAGGTCCTCGTCACCCAGGGCGTACGACAGCCGCAGGTAGCCGGGGGTCCCGAAAGCCTCGCCGGGGACGACCGCGACCTCGGCCTCCTCCAGGATCAGCGCGGCCAGCTCGACCGAGTCCTGGGGGCGCCTGCCCCGGATCTCCTTGCCGAGGAGGGCCTTGACCGACGGGTAGGCGTAGAACGCGCCCTCGGGCTCGGGGCAGAGGACGCCGTCGATCTCGTTCAGCATCCGCACGATCGTCTTGCGGCGGCGGTCGAAGGCCTCGCGCATCTCCGCCACGGCCTTCAGGTCACCGGAGACGGCGGCCAGCGCGGCGACCTGGGCCACGTTCGAGACGTTCGACGTGGCGTGCGACTGGAGGTTGGTCGCGGCCTTGACGACGTCCTTGGGGCCGACGATCCAGCCCACCCGCCAGCCGGTCATGGCATATGTCTTGGCGACACCGTTGACCACGATGCACTTGTCGCGCAGCTCCGGCAGGATGGCGGGCAGCGAGGTGAACTTCGCGTCTCCGTAGACGAGGTGCTCGTAGATCTCGTCCGTCATGACCCACAGGCCGTGCTCGACGGCCCAGCGGCCGATCGCCTCGCCCTCGGCCTCGCTGTAGACGGCGCCGGTCGGGTTCGAGGGGGAGACGAAGAGGACGACCTTGGTGTTCTCGGTGCGGGCCGCCTCCAACTGCTCGACGGTGACGCGGTAGCCGGTCGTCTCGTCCGCGACGACGTCCACGGGGACACCGCCCGCGAGCCGGATCGACTCCGGGTACGTCGTCCAGTACGGCGCCGGGACGATGACCTCGTCGCCCGGGTCGAGGATCGCGGCGAACGCCTCGTAGATGGCCTGCTTGCCGCCGTTGGTGACCAGGATCTGCGAGGCGTCCACCTCGTAGCCCGAGTCGCGCAGTGTCTTCGCGGCGATCGCGGCCTTCAGCTCCGGCAGACCGCCGGCCGGGGTGTAGCGGTGGTACTTGGGGTTCGAGCAGGCCTCGACGGCGGCCTGGACGACGTAGTCCGGAGTCGGGAAGTCCGGTTCACCCGCGCCGAAGCCGATCACCGGACGCCCGGCGGCCTTGAGGGCCTTGGCCTTGGCGTCCACGGCGAGGGTGGCGGACTCGGAGATCGCGCCGACTCGGGCGGAGACCCGGCGCTCGGTGGGAGGGGTTGAGGCGCTCATGGGCCCATCGTTTCAGACCCGAAACCCGCCCGGCACACCGGTTTCACGGACTGAACATGATCGGGCGGCCGTTGAACAACCGTCCGGATTCCCGCCCCTGCCTGGGCGATCTTCCTTCGGCGATCCCCGTACAGGCACTTTCTGTTCGACGACCGCCTCAGGAGCACGTACACTCCTACCTCGTTGGCCTTCAGCAGCCGCGCCCTACTTGGTGCACACCGAGCACCCGGGTGGATGCGGTACGTTGGGGATGTCACAAAGGGTCGTAGCTCAATTGGTAGAGCACCGGTCTCCAAAACCGGCGGTTGGGGGTTCAAGTCCCTCCGGCCCTGCTACACACACCCGCACCAGGATGTGTGCGCAGCGCATGTACGTACAGCAATGCACCGCCGTGCGGCTCAGACCGGGCGCGGCACGGCCACGACCCGGGAACAGGTGAGGATGAATGGCGGACGCCGTGGGCTCCATCGACATGCCTGATGCCCAGGACGAGGTGTCGGAGTCCAAGAAGAAGACCCGCAAGGGCGGTAAGCGCGCCAAGAAGGGCCCGCTGAAGCGACTCGGCATCTTCTATCGCCAGATCGTCGCGGAGCTCCGCAAGGTCGTCTGGCCGACGCGCAACCAGCTGACGACGTACACGACCGTCGTGATCGTCTTCGTCGTCATCATGATCGGTCTGGTGACCGTGATTGACTACGGACTGAATCACGCCGCGAAGTACGTCTTCGGCTGAGGCCGGAAGCGAAGGGCGCCCTGACCGGCGCCCCTTTCGCGTGTTCCACCCCCATGTATCCAGGAAGAAGCAGCCACGTGTCTGACCCGAACCTGAACGAGGCCGTCGAGCCGGACGAGTCCGTGGAAGACGAACTCGACATCGTCGAGGGCGCGGACGAGGAGCTGGACGAGGTCGAGGCTGCCGACGCCGACGCGGGCGAGCCCGCCGAGGAAGCCGCCCTGCACGTCGAGGACGAGGACGAGGAAGCGACCGAGGACCTCGACGACGAGGCCGCGGCCGAG
The DNA here is from genome assembly GCF_053598575.1 of Streptomyces sp. NPDC001100. Taxonomy (NCBI): domain Bacteria; kingdom Bacillati; phylum Actinomycetota; class Actinomycetes; order Kitasatosporales; family Streptomycetaceae; genus Streptomyces; species Streptomyces sp. NPDC001100. The sequence continues at coordinate 82,296 of NZ_JBSFKO010000036.1, read as the reverse complement.
GACGACGAGGAAGAGGCCGAGCCGGCCGAGCCCGTCGACCCGGTGGTCGCCCTGCGCGAGGAACTCCGCACCCTCCCCGGCGAGTGGTACGTCATCCACACGTACGCCGGTTACGAGAACCGCGTGAAGACCAACCTGGAGCAGCGCGCCGTCTCGCTGAACGTCGAGGACTACATCTTCCAGGCCGAGGTGCCGCAGGAAGAGGTCGTCCAGATCAAGAACGGCGACCGCAAGACCATCAAGCAGAACAAGCTCCCGGGCTACGTCCTGGTCCGCATGGACCTGACGAACGAGTCCTGGGGCGTCGTCCGCAACACCCCCGGCGTCACCGGCTTCGTGGGCAACGCCTACGACCCGTACCCGCTGACCCTGGACGAGATCGTCAAGATGCTCGCCCCGGAGGCCGAGGAGAAGGCCGCCCGCGAGGCCGCCGAGGCCGAGGGCAAGCCGGTTCCGCAGCGCAAGGTCGAGGTCCAGGTGCTGGACTTCGAGGTGGGCGACTCGGTCACCGTCACCGACGGCCCGTTCGCGACGCTGCAGGCGACCATCAACGAGATCAACGCCGACTCGAAGAAGGTCAAGGGTCTCGTCGAGATCTTCGGCCGCGAGACGCCGGTCGAGCTCTCCTTCGACCAGATCCAGAAGAACTAGCCCCTCAGGGCTGGCTCCTCCTGGACGTACGTCTTCCGAGCAGGTCAGACGGGCTGTCAAAAGCCTCTCTGACCTGCTCGGTTTTTGGCCGCGCATGGATACCCGTTATCGTTGTGCGGTATGCCTCCATCCGGATTAACCGGACGGGGGCCGAAAACTCTCACTAGGACCCGGAGAGAGCAATGCCTCCCAAGAAGAAGAAGGTCACGGGGCTTATCAAGCTCCAGATCAACGCCGGTGCGGCGAACCCGGCCCCGCCGGTCGGCCCCGCGCTCGGTCAGCACGGCGTCAACATCATGGAGTTCTGCAAGGCCTACAACGCGGCGACCGAGTCGCAGCGTGGCTGGGTGATCCCGGTGGAGATCACGGTCTACGAAGACCGCTCCTTCACCTTCATCACCAAGACTCCGCCGGCCGCGAAGATGATCCTCAAGGCCGCGGGTGTCGAGAAGGGCTCGGGCGAGCCGCACAAGACCAAGGTCGCCAAGATCACCCAGGCGCAGGTCCGCGAGATCGCCACGACCAAGCTTCCCGACCTGAACGCCAACGACCTGGACGCCGCGTCGAAGATCATCGCCGGCACCGCCCGTTCCATGGGCATCACGGTCGAGGGCTGACCTTCACCCCGCAGAAGTGATTGTGGTGGGACCTGCTCGGTCCGTACCACGACTCCTCAGAACACATCAGGAGCAGTAGTGAGCAAGCGCAGCAAGTCTCTCCGCGCTGCGGACGCCAAGATCGACCGGGACAAGCTCTACGCCCCGCTCGAGGCCGTCCGTCTCGCCAAGGAGACCTCCACGACCAAGTTCGACGGCACCGTCGAGGTCGCCTTCCGCCTGGGTGTCGACCCGCGCAAGGCCGACCAGATGGTCCGTGGCACCGTGAACCTCCCGCACGGCACTGGTAAGACCGCCCGGGTCCTGGTCTTCGCGACCGGTGACCGTGCCGAGGCCGCGACCGCCGCGGGCGCCGACATCGTCGGCTCCGACGAGCTGATCGACGAGGTGGCGAAGGGCCGGCTGGACTTCGACGCCGTCGTCGCCACCCCGGACCTCATGGGCAAGGTCGGCCGCCTCGGCCGCGTGCTCGGTCCCCGTGGTCTCATGCCGAACCCCAAGACCGGCACCGTGACCCCGGACGTCGCCAAGGCTGTCACCGAGATCAAGGGTGGCAAGATCGAGTTCCGCGTCGACAAGCACTCGAACCTGCACTTCATCATCGGCAAGTCGTCCTTCGACGACACCCAGCTGGTGGAGAACTACGGCGCGGCCCTGGAGGAGATCCTCCGTCTGAAGCCGTCCGCCGCCAAGGGTCGTTACATCAAGAAGGCCGCGATCAGCACCACGATCGGCCCCGGCATTCCGGTCGACCCGAACCGCACCCGCAACCTCCTCGTCGAGGAGGACCCGGCCGCCGTCTGAGCCACGCGCTCACCCCGGTAGCCGCGTCGCGTACGCGTCAAAGTTGGACGAGCCCCGCAACCTTCGAGGTGCGGGGCTCGTCCTCTTTCGTACGGGGTGTCAGTGCTCTGCGCTAGCGTTTGAGGCAGGCACAGCAATCGCTTAGGGGTGGGGGACGGATGAAGAGCAGGACCGTGCGCAGGGTGGGTCTCTCGATCGCGGTGGGGACCGCGCTGGCCTCGGTGGCCGCCTGCGGTTCCACGGGCTCCTCCGGGGGTTCGGGCAAGGACGACAAGACGGTCGGCAAGGGCACGACCCATGTGAGTCCCATAGCGGCCCTGCGCAGCGCCGAGCAGTCCACCGACAAGGCCGACTCCGCCAAGGTCGAGTCCTCCACGGTCCTGGGCACCCTGATGTCCATGGACGCCAAGGGCAACCTCGGCTGGAGCGACGGCATCAGCGGCACCCTCACGATGAACTACACCGGCGGCTCGATGGCGGACGCGATGCGCGCGGCGGGCAGCACCTCGATGGAGGCCCGCTATCTGCCCGACGCCTACTACGCCAAGATGGGCGAGAAGTTCGCCGCGCAGGCAGGCGGCAAGCACTGGATCAAGTACGTGTACGACGACCTCGCCAAGCTCGGCGGCAGCTCCGGCGCGTACCTCAAGGACCAGATGCAGAACTCCACCCCGAACCAGTCGGTGAAGCTCCTGCTCGCCTCCGGGGACGTCAAGAAGGTCGGCACGGAGTCGGTCCGCGGCCAGCAGACCACGCACTACTCGGGCACGGTCAACGTCGCCGACCTCGCCACCAAGAACTCCAACCTCACCGCGAGCCAGCTCGCCGGCCTGAAGAAGCAGCTCACCTCGGCCGGTGTCTCCACGGAGCGGGTCGACATCTGGATCAACGCCAAGGACCTGCTGGTCAAGAAGGTCGAGAAGGGCGAGATGTCGTCGGGCGAGTACAGCCAGACCGCCTACTACAGCGACTACGGCGTGAAGGTCCAGGCCACCGTGCCCCCGGCGAGCGACACCGAGGACTTCATGACACTGCTGAAGAAGCAGGGCATGACACCGGGCAGCGCCGACACGGCGACCGGGTCCGGCACCAGCTCCTGAGCGCAGGGCTTGCCGGTGCCGGGCCCGCAGCCCTGCTCCTCGCCGGGGAAGCGGTCGGCTGCTCGAAGGTGCTGGGCGGCAGGCACCGGGCGACGCTCGACCTGTCCGCCCTGGGCGGCCCGGGGAACAACCTCACCGCCAACGGGACCGGAGCGGCCGAGGCCGACAGGCACCCGGCCGCCGAGGCCGCCGCAGCCAAGGTCCGGGACAGGGGCGCCAGGGAGCGGCGCGCGAAGAGCGTCGAGCGTTACGAGAAGACGGGCGCCGACGCGCTCACCATGGACATGTGGGTCGACGGCGACCACCACACGGAGCGGCTGGCGACGAGCACACCAAGCGGTTGCGGATGCGCCGCCGGGGCGACAAAGGCCGGCTCGACAGGACGGTCACCGTCCCGCCGGCGCAGGACACCACCGACTTCGCCCGGCTGACGAAGGACGCCCGGCGCTGAGCCGTACGGGCGGATTTGCTTGGGCGTGTGTGGGTCCCGTACTCTTCCGGAGAAGCCAAAGACCGCTGGTCGTTGCCGTGCCTGTCAAAGGGTGTGGTGACCGAAGGATCCGCTGAACAGTGGACGACCCGCGCAGGTGAACTGGATGTGCTCCCGGCGTGTTTCACTGCCGGTCGAGCTACGCCCCGTGCGCCTGCGCCGGGGCGTTTTCTCTGTCCCAGCCCCTTCTGAGCGGTCCTCATCACCCGGAAGGAGGCCGACGCTCTATGGCAAGGCCCGACAAGGCTGCCGCGGTAGCCGAGCTCGCGGGACAGTTCCGCGACTCGAACGCCGCCGTGCTGACCGAGTACCGGGGTCTCACCGTGGCGCAGCTCAAGACGCTGCGTCGTTCGCTCGGTGAGAACGCCCAGTACGCCGTGGTGAAGAACACGCTGACCAAGATTGCGGCCAACGAGGCCGGGATCTCTACGCTCGACGACCTGTTCAACGGTCCGACGGCGGTCGCCTTCATCACCGGTGACCCGGTGGAGTCGGCGAAGGGTCTTCGTGACTTCGCCAAGGACAACCCGAACCTCGTCATCAAGGGCGGTGTCCTTGACGGCAAGGCGCTGTCCGCCGACGAGATCAAGAAGCTCGCGGACCTCGAGTCCCGCGAGGTTCTGCTCTCCAAGCTGGCGGGTGCCTTCAAGGGCAAGCAGACTCAGGCTGCGCAGCTCTTCCAGGCGCTTCCCTCGAAGCTCGTCCGCACGGTGGACGCCCTTCGCGCCAAGCAAGAAGAGCAGGGCGGTGCCGAGTAATTCGGCTCGCAGCATGACCGCCGCCTGAGGCTCCGCGCCGCACGGCATCGGTCGTAGCGGGCCGAACGTACGCCCGCCAGACATGTACACACCGGCACCAGCCGAAATTAGTGGAAGGAAGCCATCGTGGCTCTCACCCAGGACGAACTGCTCGCCGAGTTCGAGACCATGACCCTCATCCAGCTTTCCGAGTTCGTGAAGGCGTTCGAGGAGAAGTTCGACGTCACCGCCGCCGCCGCGGTCGCCGTTGCCGGCCCCGCCGCCCCCGGCGCCCCGGTCGAGGCCGCTGAGGAGCAGGACGAGTTCGACGTCGTCCTCACCGGCGCCGGCGAGAAGAAGATCCAGGTCATCAAGGTCGTGCGTGAGCTCACCTCGCTGGGCCTGAAGGAGGCCAAGGACCTCGTGGACGGCGCTCCGAAGCCGGTCCTCGAGAAGGTCGCCAAGGACGCCGCCGAGAAGGCCGCCGAGTCCCTCAAGGCCGCCGGCGCCTCCGTCGAGGTCAAGTAACACCCGCGAGGTCGTGGACGAGGTCTCAAGGACCTTGTAACGCCTAAGCACCGAAGAGCGATCATCCATCTGGGTGGTCGCTCTTCGGCGTTCCTGGGTCGGGCGAGCGGCAGCCTTGCGGCCAGATGTTCGCGGAGTATGGTGATCTTCTTCGTGCCTCCGAGCACCCTGGCGGCATGTGGGGTGGGCCATGGAGGCCTTGACGAACCGCACGCAGCGCGCAATTCTCAGGACGCGTCGTCACAACGATCCGAATCCGAGGCATGGATCGGCGGCGAAGAGGGCAGTATCAACGCGTTGAGGACGTGAGCTTGCCGAGGGTGTTGAGCACGACGAGGGTCTCAAAAAAGCGGGGCTGGACATCAGTGCGCCAAGTGGCTACACTGACCCTTTGCGCTGCCTGTTAGCTGCTCCCTGCCCGTCACCAGGGGCATGCCCTCGCTTTAGCACCGACGATCGGATCGTCCCTGACCTGGGACTCCTGTCTCTGTGCGCGAGTGGGGGGCCGGTACGCGCGTAGTGAGTCCGAGCCCTCGGAAGGACCCCCTCTTGGCCGCCTCGCGCACTGCCTCGACCGCGAATATGAACAACGGCGCCAGCACCGCCCCGCTGCGCATCTCCTTTGCAAAGATCAAGGAGCCCCTCGAGGTTCCCAACCTGCTCGCGTTGCAGACCGAGAGCTTCGACTGGCTGCTCGGCAACACCGCCTGGCAGAGTCGGGTCGAGGCGGCTCTGGAGTCGGGTCAGGACGTCCCCACCAAGTCCGGTCTGGAGGAGATCTTCGAGGAGATCTCTCCGATCGAGGACTTCTCCGGGTCGATGTCGCTGACCTTCCGCGACCACCGTTTCGAACCTCCCAAGAACAGCATCGACGAGTGCAAGGAGCGCGACTTCACGTACGCCGCCCCGCTCTTCGTAACCGCTGAGTTCACCAACAACGAGACCGGCGAGATCAAGTCCCAGACGGTCTTCATGGGCGACTTCCCGCTCATGACCAACAAGGGCACCTTCGTCATCAACGGCACCGAGCGTGTCGTCGTGTCGCAGCTGGTCCGTTCGCCGGGCGTCTACTTCGACTCCTCGATCGACAAGACGTCCGACAAGGACATCTTCTCCGCCAAGGTCATCCCCTCCCGGGGTGCCTGGCTGGAGATGGAGATCGACAAGCGCGACATGGTCGGTGTCCGCATCGACCGCAAGCGCAAGCAGTCCGTCACCGTCCTGCTCAAGGCTCTCGGTTGGACGACCGAGCAGATCCTGGAGGAGTTCGGCGAGTACGAGTCCATGCGCGCCACCCTGGAGAAGGACCACACCCAGGGCCAGGACGACGCGCTCCTCGACATCTACCGCAAGCTGCGTCCGGGCGAGCCCCCGACCCGCGAGGCCGCGCAGACGCTTCTTGAGAACCTCTACTTCAACCCGAAGCGCTACGACCTCGCCAAGGTCGGCCGCTACAAGGTCAACAAGAAGCTGGGCGGCGAAGCCCCGCTGGACGCCGGTGTGCTGACCGTCGAGGACATCATCTCGTCGATCAAGTACCTGGTGAAGCTGCACGCCGGCGAGACCGAGACCGTCGGTGACAACGGCACCACGATCGTCGTCGAGACCGACGACATCGACCACTTCGGCAACCGTCGTCTGCGCAACGTCGGCGAGCTCATCCAGAACCAGGTCCGTACGGGTCTGGCGCGTATGGAGCGAGTCGTCCGCGAGCGGATGACGACCCAGGACGTCGAGGCGATCACGCCGCAGACCCTGATCAACATCCGGCCGGTCGTCGCCTCCATCAAGGAGTTCTTCGGCACCAGCCAGCTGTCGCAGTTCATGGACCAGAACAACCCGCTGTCGGGTCTCACCCACAAGCGCCGCCTGTCGGCTCTTGGCCCGGGTGGTCTCTCCCGTGAGCGGGCCGGCTTCGAGGTCCGTGACGTGCACCCCTCGCACTACGGCCGCATGTGCCCGATCGAGACCCCGGAAGGCCCGAACATCGGCCTGATCGGCTCGCTCGCCTCCTACGGCCGCGTCAACGCGTTCGGTTTCGTCGAGACGCCGTACCGCCGGGTCACCGACGGTGTCGTCACCGACGAGGTCGACTACCTGACGGCCGACGAAGAGGACCGATTCGTCATCGCGCAGGCCAACGCGCCGCTGACGGACGAGTTCCGCTTCGAGGAGTCCCGCGTCCTGGTCCGCATCCGCGGCGGCGAGGTCGACTACGTCCCCGGTGACGACGTCGACTACATGGACGTCTCCCCGCGCCAGATGGTGTCGGTCGCGACCGCGATGATCCCGTTCCTGGAGCACGACGACGCCAACCGTGCCCTCATGGGCGCGAACATGATGCGTCAGGCCGTTCCGCTGATCAAGTCCGAGGCGCCGCTGGTCGGCACCGGCATGGAGTACCGCTGTGCGGTCGACGCCGGTGACGTCCTGAAGTCGGAGAAGGACGGTGTGGTCCAGGAGGTCTCCGCGGACTACATCACCACCGCCAACGACGACGGCACGTACACCACGTACCGCCTCGCCAAGTTCTCCCGCTCCAACCAGGGCACCTCCGTCAACCAGAAGGTTGTCGTGGACGAGGGCGCCCGGGTCGTCGCCAACCAGGTGCTGGCCGACGGTCCGGCGACCGAGTTCGGCGAGATGGCGCTCGGCAAGAACCTGCTCGTGGCGTTCATGCCGTGGGAGGGTCACAACTACGAGGACGCGATCATCCTGTCGCAGCGCCTCGTGCAGGACGACGTCCTCTCCTCGATCCACATCGAGGAGCACGAGGTCGACGCCCGTGACACCAAGCTCGGCCCGGAGGAGATCACCCGGGACATCCCGAACGTCTCCGAGGAGGTCCTCGCCGACCTCGACGAGCGCGGCATCATCCGGATCGGTGCCGAGGTCGTCGCCGGTGACATCCTCGTCGGCAAGGTCACGCCCAAGGGTGAGACCGAGCTGACCCCCGAGGAGCGCCTGCTCCGCGCGATCTTCGGTGAGAAGGCGCGCGAGGTGCGCGACACCTCGCTGAAGGTGCCGCACGGCGAGATCGGCAAGGTCATCGGCGTCCGCGTCTTCGACCGCGAGGAGGGCGACGAACTGCCGCCCGGCGTCAACCAGTTGGTCCGGGTGTATGTTGCGCAGAAGCGCAAGATCACCGACGGCGACAAGCTGGCCGGCCGTCACGGCAACAAGGGTGTCATCTCCAAGATCCTGCCCATCGAGGACATGCCGTTCCTCGAGGACGGCACCCCGGTCGACATCATCCTCAACCCGCTGGGTGTCCCGTCCCGAATGAACCCGGGACAGGTCCTGGAGATCCACCTCGGCTGGCTCGCCAGCCGCGGCTGGGACGTCTCCGGGCTCAGCGACGAGTGGGCGCGCCGCCTGCAGGCCATCGGCGCCGACCAGGTCGCCCCGGGCACCAACGTCGCGACCCCGGTCTTCGACGGTGCCCGCGAGGACGAGATCTCCGGTCTCTTCGAGGCCACGATCCCGAACCGCGACGGCGACCGCCTGGTCCAGGCCTCCGGAAAGGCCAACCTGTTCGACGGCCGCTCCGGCGAGCCGTTCCCGGAGCCGATCTCGATCGGCTACATGTACATCCTGAAGCTGCACCACCTGGTCGACGACAAGCTGCACGCCCGTTCGACCGGTCCGTACTCGATGATCACCCAGCAGCCGCTGGGTGGTAAGGCGCAGTTCGGTGGTCAGCGATTCGGCGAGATGGAGGTGTGGGCGCTGGAGGCATACGGCGCCGCCTACGCCCTCCAGGAGCTGCTCACCATCAAGTCCGACGACGTCACCGGCCGCGTGAAGGTCTACGAGGCCATCGTCAAGGGCGAGAACATCCCCGAGCCCGGCATCCCCGAGTCCTTCAAGGTGCTCATCAAGGAGATGCAGTCGCTCTGCCTGAACGTGGAGGTGCTGTCCAGTGACGGTATGTCCATCGAGATGCGTGACACCGACGAGGATGTCTTCCGCGCAGCGGAGGAGCTCGGCATCGACCTGTCCCGGCGCGAGCCGAGCAGCGTCGAAGAGGTCTGACGGGAGTCCGGAGACCTGCCGCGCGCAGGTCTCCGGCCCCAGGACCCCCGTATCAGACCCCAAGACTTACAACCCTGAGAGGGATTGACGCATAGTGCTCGACGTCAACTTCTTCGATGAGCTCCGGATCGGTCTGGCAACCGCTGACGACATCCGTCAGTGGAGCCACGGCGAGGTCAAGAAGCCCGAGACCATCAACTACCGCACGCTCAAGCCCGAAAAGGACGGACTCTTCTGCGAGAAGATCTTCGGTCCGACCCGGGACTGGGAGTGCTACTGCGGCAAGTACAAGCGCGTCCGCTTCAAGGGCATCATCTGTGAGCGCTGCGGCGTCGAGGTGACCCGCGCCAAGGTGCGCCGTGAGCGGATGGGCCACATCGAACTGGCCGCGCCCGTCACGCACATCTGGTACTTCAAGGGTGTCCCGTCGCGTCTGGGCTACCTGCTCGACCTCGCCCCGAAGGACCTCGAAAAGGTCATCTACTTCGCGGCGTACATGATCACGTTCGTCGACGAGGAGCGCCGCACCCGCGACCTGCCCTCCCTGGAGGCGCACGTCTCCGTGGAGCGTCAGCAGGTCGAGAACCGGCGTGACTCCGACCTCGAAGCCCGTGCCAAGAAGCTTGAGGCCGACCTGGCCGAGCTGGAGGCCGAGGGTGCCAAGGCCGACGTGCGCCGCAAGGTGCGCGAAGGTGCCGAGCGCGAGATGAAGCAGCTGCGCGACCGTGCGCAGCGCGAGATCGACCGCCTGGACGAGGTGTGGACCCGGTTCAAGAACCTCAAGGTCCAGGACCTGGAGGGCGACGAGCTCCTCTACCGCGAGCTGCGTGACCGCTTCGGCACGTACTTCGACGGTTCGATGGGTGCCGCGGCGCTGCAGAAGCGCCTGGAGTCCTTCGACCTGGACGAGGAGGCCGAGCGCCTCCGCGAGATCATCCGCACCGGCAAGGGCCAGAAGAAGACCCGCGCCCTGAAGCGGCTGAAGGTCGTGTCTGCCTTCCTGCAGACCTCCAACAGCCCCAAGGGCATGGTCCTCGACTGCGTCCCGGTCATCCCGCCGGACCTCCGCCCGATGGTGCAGCTGGACGGTGGCCGCTTCGCGACCTCCGACCTGAACGACCTGTACCGCCGTGTGATCAACCGCAACAACCGCCTGAAGCGCCTTCTCGACCTCGGTGCGCCCGAGATCATCGTGAACAACGAGAAGCGCATGCTCCAGGAGGCCGTCGACGCGCTCTTCGACAACGGCCGTCGTGGCCGCCCGGTGACGGGCCCCGGCAACCGTCCGCTGAAGTCGCTGTCCGACATGCTCAAGGGCAAGCAGGGCCGTTTCCGTCAGAACCTGCTCGGCAAGCGCGTGGACTACTCCGCGCGTTCCGTGATCGTCGTCGGTCCGCAGCTGAAGCTGCACCAGTGCGGTCTGCCGAAGGCCATGGCGCTGGAGCTCTTCAAGCCGTTCGTGATGAAGCGCCTGGTGGACCTGAACCACGCGCAGAACATCAAGTCGGCGAAGCGGATGGTCGAGCGCGGCCGCACGGTCGTCTACGACGTCCTCGAAGAGGTCATCGCCGAGCACCCGGTTCTGCTGAACCGTGCGCCCACGCTGCACCGCCTCGGCATCCAGGCCTTCGAGCCGCAGCTGGTCGAGGGCAAGGCCATCCAGATCCACCCGCTCGTCTGCACCGCGTTCAACGCGGACTTCGACGGCGACCAGATGGCCGTACACCTGCCGCTCTCCGCGGAGGCGCAGGCCGAGGCCCGCATCCTGATGCTGTCCTCGAACAACATCCTGAAGCCGGCCGACGGTCGTCCCGTCACCATGCCGACCCAGGACATGGTGCTGGGCCTGTTCTTCCTCACCACCGACGGTGAACTCCGTGACGTCAAGGGCGAGGGCCGCGCGTTCGGCTCCACGGCCGAGGCGACCATGGCGTTCGACGCCGGCGAGCTGGCGCTCCAGTCGGCCGTCGACATCCGCTTCCCGGTGGGCACCATCCCGCCGCGTGGCTGGGTGCCGCCGGTCCGCGAGGAGGGCGAGCCGGAGTGGCAGCAGGGTGACACCTTCCGCCTCCGTACGACCCTGGGCCGCGCGCTCTTCAACGAGCTGCTGCCCGAGGACTACCCGTTCGTCGACTACTCGGTGGGCAAGAAGCAGCTCTCCGAGATCGTCAACGACCTGGCCGAGCGCTACCCCAAGGTCATCGTGGCGGCGACGCTCGACAACCTGAAGGCGGCCGGCTTCTTCTGGGCGACCCGTTCCGGTGTCACCGTGGCCATCTCCGACGTCGTCGTGCCCGAGGCGAAGAAGGCGATCGTCGCCGGCTACGAGGCCAAGGACGAGAAGGTCCAGAAGCAGTACGAGCGCGGTCTGATCACCAAGGAAGAGCGCACGCAGGAGCTCATCCAGATCTGGACCCAGGCGACCAACGAGGTCGCCGAGGCGATGAACGAGAACTTCCCCAAGACGAACCCCATCTTCATGATGGTTGACTCGGGTGCCCGAGGAAACATGATGCAGATGCGTCAGATCGCCGGTATGCGTGGTCTGGTGTCGAACGCCAAGAACGAGACGATTCCCCGTCCCATCAAGGCGTCCTTCCGCGAAGGCCTGTCCGTGCTGGAGTACTTCATCTCCACCCACGGTGCCCGTAAGGGTCTGGCCGACACCGCCCTCCGTACCGCCGACTCGGGTTACCTCACCCGTCGTCTCGTCGACGTCTCCCAGGACGTCATCATCCGCGAGGAGGACTGCGGCACCGACCGCGGCCTCAAGCTGCACATCGCGGAGCGCGGCGCGGACGGTGTCCTGCGCAAGGCGGAGAACGTCGAGACCAGCGTGTACGCCCGTGCGCTGGCCGAGGACATCACCGTCGACGGCAAGGTGCTGGCCCCGGCCAACACCGACCTCGGCGACGTCCTCATCGACGAGCTGGTCAAGCACGGCATCGAGACGGTCAAGACCCGCTCGGTCCTGACCTGTGAGTCCGCCGTCGGCACCTGCGCCATGTGCTACGGCCGCTCGCTGGCCACCGGCAAGCTGGTCGACATCGGTGAGGCGGTCGGCATCATCGCCGCCCAGTCCATCGGTGAGCCCGGCACGCAGCTGACGATGCGTACCTTCCACACCGGTGGTGTGGCCGGTGACGACATCACCCAGGGTCTGCCCCGTGTCGTCGAGCTCTTCGAGGCTCGTACGCCGAAGGGTGTCGCCCCGATCTCCGAGGCCCAGGGCCGCGTGCGGATCGAGGAGACCGAGAAGACCAAGAAGATCGTCGTCACCCCGGACGACGGCAGCGACGAGACGGCGTTCCCGATCTCGAAGCGCGCCCGTCTTCTGGTCAGCGAGGGCGAGCACGTCGAGGTGGGCCAGAAGCTCACCGTGGGTGCCACCAACCCGCACGACGTGCTGCGCATCCTGGGTCAGCGTGCCGTCCAGGTCCACCTGGTCGGCGAGGTCCAGAAGGTCTACAACTCGCAGGGTGTGTCGATCCACGACAAGCACATCGAGATCATCATCCGGCAGATGCTCCGCCGCGTGACGATCATCGAGTCCGGCGACGCCGAGCTGCTGCCCGGCGAGCTGGTCGAGCGTTCGCGCTTCGAGCAGGAGAACCGTCGTGTGGTCCAGGAGGGCGGTCACCCGGCCTCCGGTCGTCCGCAGCTCATGGGTATCACCAAGGCCTCGCTGGCCACGGAGTCCTGGCTGTCGGCGGCGTCCTTCCAGGAGACGACCAGGGTGCTGACGGACGCGGCGATCAACGCCAAGTCCGACTCCCTGATCGGCCTCAAGGAGAACGTCATCATCGGTAAGCTCATCCCGGCCGGTACGGGCCTGTCCCGCTACCGCAACATCCGGGTCGAGCCGACCGAGGAGGCCAAGGCCGCGATGTACTCGGCCGTCGGCTACGACGACATCGACTACTCGCCGTTCGGCACCGGCTCCGGCCAGGCCGTCCCGCTGGAGGACTACGACTACGGTCCGTACAACCAGTAGGCGAGCAGCTTGAGTTGAAGGGCGGTCACCCCGGTTCGTAGGGGGTGGCCGCCCTTCTGCGTGTCCGTCACCGGCCCGGCTTGAGATAGGGGGCCAGGCGTTCCAGCCGGGTCGCGTAGTCGGGATGGGTCGCGAGCAGCCGGTCGAGGAGGCCGGGGGACACCGACCGGCCGGCGAGGGCCCTGCGGTCGAGGTCGGCATCCTCCGCGTGCATCTTCAGGAGGGCGTCCCGCAGCGGGCCCGCGAAGCCGAGCACGGCTGCCTGCCGGTCGGCACGCAGCTCGGCCACGCGCCCGACCGCGGCGATCAGGTAGGGCGTGGCCAGCAGGAGGAGGGGCACGCCGTACAGAAACGTGACCGTCTCGTACGCGATCCAGGCCACGACGAGGAGCAGCGCTCCGGCGGCCAGCAGGGAGTAGGCGCCGACGTAGGCGACCGCGAACACGACCAGGGCGCGGACCAGGCGTGAGGCCAGCCTGCCCGGTCGTTCGTACCACTGGCCGAGCTGGAGGACCCAGGCGTGCCCCCAGGTGTGGTGACCGAGCTCGTGGGCGAGCACGCCTGCCAGCTCGGCGTCGGTGAGGCGGTCCAGGGCCGTGGTCGTGACGCCGACGAGGTGTCCGGCAGCCGCGTAGGCGTTGAGGTCCTCGCTCTCCTCGACCCACAGTTTGTGGACATGGCTGTCGATGCCGGCGGGGGCGGTCACCTCGTGCCAGATCGGCTCCAGGCGTTCGGCTTCGGCGGGCATCGGCGGCCGCATGTGCCATACGTAGCGGGCCATCGCGTATTCGGTGGGCCGGTGGAAGATCAGCGCGCCGGAGAGCAGCCACAACAGCGGCGGTATCCAGAACGGCACGCCCACCAGCCAGTCGAGGCCGAGCGACAGCAGCAGGACGACGAGCAGGCTCATGAGCAGGCCCGGCACGAGCAGGAGCAGATGGCCGACAGCGGTGACGTCGATGCCCCGCCAACGGCGGGTGAGCAGGGTACGCCGCCCCCGATGGGCGAAGGGCAGGTCCCGCTCGCTGCCGTCGGGCTCGGGGTCGGGGGTGGGCGGATCGGCGCGTCGGGGCATGGTGGACCTCCGTGCGTACGTGGGTGAGTGGGGACGTCAGCCGATGAGCAGGGCGCAGAGGAACAGCACCGAGCCCGCGCAGAAGGAGAGCAGGCCGGTACGGATCCACTGGTGCTTGCGGGCGGCGATGCGGCTGTTCTCGGTGAGAGCGGTGAGGACGGCGGTGGTGGGGGCGCGGTCCGTGTCGGCGAGTGCCTCGGCCAGCAGGTGGCCGCGGACGGCCTGACAGATGTCGCCGAAGTACGACAGGGGCGCACCGGGGGCCCAGCCGGTTCGGCCCGGGCGTGGCAGGACGGCCAGCAGGAGCGACAGCAGGGCGAGAGCCAGCGCCAGGGCTCCGCTCCACCACAGGGCGCCGTCCGGAGTGGAGAGGCGGGGCGGGGTCAGCGTCCGCCCGCCCAGCAGCCCGCCGAAGCCGCCGACCGCGACCGAGAGGGCGGCGACGAGGACGGACGCCTTGGCGTCGGCGCGGGCGATCTCCGTGCGCAACTCGGCGAGGAGCCGCTCCGCGCACGCGAAGGCGGGCGGGGCCGAGCCCGGAGGCGGCGCGGTCACGGGGCGGACCCGTCGTGGTCGTGCGGGCTGGTCTCGGTGCCGTAGCCGGAAGGCGGCTGCCAGCCGGGGGCGCTCTTCGGGCGGCTGTCGGACGGCGGGCCCGTGCGCTGCCCCCGGCTGTCGAAGAAGCCGCGGACGGAGGTCATGGCGGCCCGCTTGAGCTCGTCCCGCTCGAAGCCCTCGGTCCTGTCGTCGTCCAGGAGGCGGATGGCGAGGTTCAGCTCGGAGGCCATCCCCTGGAGTTCCTCGTCCTTCATGCTGTTCACGACGGCCAGCAGGTCGTCGGGACGCTCGGCGATCAGCACGGCCCACTTCGCGATGCCGTTCGTCTCCAGATACCGCTGGTAGAACTCGATCTTCCGGGCCAGGAACCCGCGGAGCGCCTCTTCGTTCTCGCTCCTGCGCCACGCTCCCTCGAAGTCGAGGTCCTCCTGGTCCCGGCGGACCCGCAGGGTCCATCTCACCCGCAGACCGGCCTCGTCGGCGGCCGCGTCGACGGGGTTCCCCGCGCCGGCGAGCCGCGCCAGCAGCTCCTCCTCGGCGCGGGCGCTGTCCTTCATGACCGAGCGGCGGGTGACGGGCCTGGCGGCCCTGCGTATCTCGCCCAGGAGCAGGTCCGGTACGTCGCGGTGGTTGCTGCGGATGAACAGCACAGGATCCCTGACCTGCCAGGACAGGTCGACCTCGGCCGTGAACTGGAAGGCGTCGTTGGCGCTGGGCAGTTGGAGCTCCTCCGTCACCGGATGGATGCCCATGTCCACTTCGTACACCGCGGTGTAGTGGCTGACCGCCACCTGCCAGCGGCTGGGGTGCAGGGGCGGGAGATAGGGGACGTAGTCGCCCGTCCGGGTCGAGAAGACCAGCGCGTGCTCCCTGCGGGTCATCGCCCGCGCGGAGAACCCGCCGCGCCCGAGCTGCCGTACGGTGAGGACCGGATCGACCAGGTAGTCGGACATGTGTGTGCCTCCTGTGCCTCAGCGGGGTCGGGGCAGGACCGTCAGCAGACGGGCCGCGACGAGGGGTGGGGACGCGCCGTCCTCGCCGTGCATCGTGCGCAGCAGATGGCTCAGCCGCTGGTGGTCGGCGTCCGTCGCCACCAGGGTCGGGAGCAGGGCGGCGAGGGCCCATTCCGCCGCGGGTTCACGGTCGGCGGCGAGCACCCAGTCGCGCAGGGCCGCGAGCGCGGCGTCCGTGTGCCGGAGGTCGCCCAGGGCCGCGCGCCAGAGCGTGGTGATGCCCCGGGCCGTCGTGCCGTCGCCGCCCGCGGCACGGGCGTACCAGCCGAGGACGGACGGGACACCGGACGGTTTGTCGTCCTGCTGGTGTTTGCAGGCGCTGAGGAAGCCGCGGACGGCGAGGTCGTGGACGGCCTGGTCGTCGTCGAGTTTCGCCACGAGCCCGGCGAGGACCGTCTCGCTGGCCGGTGATATCAGCAGGAGCCCGACGGACGCCGCGAGGTGGTCGACCATCAGTTCGTCCTCGTCGTCCTCGTCGTCCTGCTCGTACTGCTTGCGGGCGGCGCCGCGGAGCGCCGCGAGGGCCTGCTCCGGGCGTTCGTCGCCGATCAGGCCGTACACGCGGATGGCGACCCAGCGCAGGGCGTCCTCGTCGGCCCCGGACCAGGAGTCGAGGATCTCCGGGATGTTGGGGGTGCCGATGAGGTGGCCGAGGGTGAGGGCGTTGACGGCGGCGAGCCGGTCCCGGTAGCGCCGGGACATCCCCCACGGCTCGATGACCAGGGCCATCGCGGACGGGAGGTCCGTCAGGGCGAGGACGGCGGCGGTCGACGCGGCGCGGGTGTGGACCAGGGGCCGTCCGTCGCGGGCGAGCCGGGCCAGCCACTTGACGAGAGCGGGTCTCGCCGACGGGTGCCGGGTCCACACCACGGTCAGCAGGACCTGCCAGGCCCGCCCGTCCTCGTAGGCGGCCTTCGACAGCAGGACCGGGCCCCACTCCGTCCGCACGGTCTTCACGTACTCGTGGGCGCGGGCGAGTTGCAGGCGCTTGCCGATATGGGTGCCGAACACCGGGACGTACGGCCGCGCGGCCGGGTTCTCGGTCTCCTGGAGGAACGTGTAGAGGAGGTCGCTCAGTTCGGCGGTGAGAGCGTACGGGCCGTCGTCGAAGGCGGCCAGTGCGACGAGGAACGCCTTGTCGCGCAGCGGGACCGCCTTCTCCTCCGCTTCGAACCACTCCTGGATCTGGCTCTCCAGCGCACCCCGCGAGAAGTCGCCGACGGCGGCCTCGCTCTCCTCTCCGGCCGCGTGGCGGCTGAGCAGCCCGGCGAAGGCGACCACCTCGCGCAACTGGTGGCCGTGCGTGAGGAACTCCCCGACCTGCGGCAGCGCCAGCAGTTCCCGGGCCCTCGGTTCACCGGTGAGTACCCGCAGATGCGCCGTCAGTACGTCGGCGGGGGCAGGTGGCCGCCAGTCGAGGGGGGTGATGTCCTCCAGGACCGCCGAGGGGTCCACGGTGATCACCAAGTAGGCGCCGCTCTTGAGGAGTTGGTCGCGTACGGCGAGGAGGTGTGCCTCCTGCAACGGCTGGTCCCGGCGGGTGGTGAGGTCGCACAGGACGTATCCGTGGCCCTGGTTGTCGCCCTGGGCGAGCAGTCCGGGGAGGGACTGCGGTGTGGTGTCGCGCGCCAGCAGATGGATCGGTGAGACGCCCATGCGGTGGAGAGCCACCAGGGCGGCGGTCCGACGGCCCGTGAAGCGACCGCCGGAGACGGTGAGGGCCAGCTCGGTGCTGATGCGCCGGGTGAGGGTGTCGAAGGCGGTGCCGTCGGTGACGAAGGTGCGGTCGGTCCGCGTGAGGGTGGTCTTCGGGACCTCGCCGGAGGAGTGGGAGGCGGCGGACACCCCGATGTAGTAGTTCTCGGTCCTGGCGCCCATGTACACGTCGCGTGCGTCGCCCGTCACGGCCGTCTGGTCGCCGGCGACGACGCTGCCGCCGAACCGCGCGTGGGAGCCGACGTCGATGGCCCGCGGGCTGTGGTCGACCAGATCGCGGCGAGCGGCCCAGGCGTCCTGCGGGCGGTCCTCCTCCTCGGTCTGTTCCTCCGTGCCGGACTGCTCGGTCTCGGACGGCTTGGGCGCCTTGTCGTCCGCCGTGTTGTCACCGCCGGGTTGCTTCGGCGCTCCGTCCGCCGGGCCGGCGGTCATTCGGACCCGCCCCGGTCGGTGTCGTCCTGGTCGGCGGAACCGACGTGGCCGCCCAGATGGAGGTCCCGTACGTGAACGTGGTCTCCGGAGGCGCCTGTCTGGTCTCCGCCGACGACGCTGCCGCCGATCTTCGAGTTGTCGCCGATGGAGATGGAACGGCTGCCCGGGGTTTCGCCGGCGGCTGGTGCTGGTGCTGGTGCTGGTGCTGGTGCTGGTGCTGGTGACGGTGCGGGGGCGGGTGCCGGTCGCCGTACGGAATCCCTTGCGCCCGCCCCGCGCGCTACCGGAACCGGCCCGTGCAGCCAGGCCCGGAGATCCCCGTTCTTGCTGTCCACCGTCACTTCGTGGAAGTCCTGCTTCGGGACGCCTTGATGGTCGTGCCGCACGATCCCCCGGTACACCCCCTCCGAGACGCACAGCGCGAAGTCGTTCTCGCGTTCCCGCAGGGCGGCGCGCAGCAGATCGGCGTCGAGGAGCCGGCAGGCGAGGTTGAGGTCGTCGCCGACCCAGCCGTCGTGGTCGTCTATCCGCACGTAGCCGTCGGCGACGACGGCCCGCAGCCGGATCTGCGCCGAGGTCGACGCCATCCGGTTCACGGCGTGCAGCTGTGCCGGTACGTCGGTGATCAGCGCGCGCAGCAGAGCGGGGACCGACGAATGGGCGTCGATCAGCTCGATGACCGCGTCGCCCCGGTCGGCGCGCAGCCGCAGGGTCTTGTCGATGCCGGCGCTCTCCTCGGCACGGTCACTGATGTCGAACAACATGCGCCGCAGATAGGCCTGTTCGTGATCGTCGCGCCCGCTGTAGTTCTCGATGTCGATGAGGAGCATGGTCCGGCTCACCGGGTCGTTCATGAGTGCCTCTCTCCGTTCGCGGTCGGGCCGTGAGCAGCGTGACGGCGAAGGGCGGTCCGTCTCTGCCGCGGCTGACGCCTTTCAACCGGGAAAAAGTGCACAGTCCACAGCCGGGCACGCCGTGCCGCCCGGAGAACTCCGGGGCTCCTGGGGCGCGGTGTCGTCAGGGGGCGGGGTGGGCCAGCCGCAGCAGGATGTCCGGCCGGGTGATCAGCAGGGCGCGGTGGCCGGTGACCACGGCCTCGTACGCCCGCAGTTCCTGCAGGAGACGCTGGATCATCCGGCGGGACACGCCGACCGAGCCGGCCAGCTCCTCCTTGGTGAGCGGAACGTCCAGCTCGATGCCCTTGGGTGTGACACGGCCGTGCACCCGGGCCAGGTCCAGGAGCAGGACGGCGAGCCGCTGCCGTGCGGGCATGGAGGCGAATTCGAGCCGGCGCCGGTCGGAGGCGCGGGCGCGGTCGGCGAGGAGCGCCAGCAGGGCCGCGGTGGCCGCGGGGTGGCAGTCCAGGAACTCGGTGAAGTGTTCGCCCCTGACCGCCATGGCCGAGACCGGTCCCAGCGCGGTCACGGTCGCCGAGCGCGGTCGCCCCGTCACCGCGGCGGACTCCCCGACGACGTCGCCGGGGCCGCGCAGCGCGAGCAGTGCCACATAGCCGTCGCCGGAGGCGGCGCTCACCTTGCACCAGCCGCTCAGAATGAAATAGACCAGGGTCGACGGCTCGTACTGCCGCACCAGCGTCTCGCGGGCCGCGAACTCCAGAGTGTGCCCCTGCTCCAGCAGGGCGGCCTCGTCCTTGGTCTCCAGCCGAGCCAGGAAGGGCACCTGGTCGTCCAGCCCGCTGTCGTCGGGCAGGCGTGTTCCCGCCATGGGATCCCCCGATCGTCGCCCAGCCGGTCAAGCTACTGAAAGCGCGTCGACCGTGTGCGGGGCACCGGCTGGATCCGGGCAGCCGGCGAGATGACCGGGCGGATCAGCGCTACGCGGACAAGTGCGCGAAGCCCGGCGCGTCACGGTGACGTCCACGCGTTTCGGCCGAACTTCTCGGCCGGACCTCCGGGGGGGCGCGTCGAGTCCGGGGCGGTCACCTCGTTTTCCGCCGAGGCAGCCGCTCCATGGCGTCGCAGGGGAACCGCTTCCGTTTTCGGCACGTTGGAGCATCATGGAGGCATTCGGTCTCCGGCGCCGGGGGAGGTGTTCCGTGTCGTACCCGACACCGTGGCAGGGGCAGGGGGCGCAGCCGTGGCACGGGCAGGGCGGGGCGTCGATGCTGGCGGCGACCGCCGACCGTGAGCGGACCGTGGACGTGCTCCGGGCGGGCTTCGCCGAGGGGCGGCTGCGGGAGGACGAGCTGGAGAAGCGGGTCGCGCGGGCCTACGACGCTCGTACGGTCGGCGAGTTGATGCTGCTGGTCGCCGATCTGCCCCAGGGGCCGCAGGCGACGGTCGTCCAGGTGCCGCCGCCGGGTTTCCGGCCGGTGCCGCCGACCTTCCTGCCGGCTCCGCTGCCGCCGACCAACGGCAAGGCGGTCGGCGCCCTGGTCTGCGGCCTGCTGACCGTGCCGACGCTGGGCCTGACCGGCATCCCCGCGGTGATCCTGGGGCACACCGCCCGCGCGGAGATACGGCGGACCGGCGAGGGCGGTGACGGGCTGGCGCTGACCGGGCTGGTCTTCGGGTGGTTCGCCGTGAGCGCCTGGACCCTGTTCCTCATGCTGCTGGTGGTGGCCGGGGCGAGCTCCACCTGACCCCTCCGGACCGTAGATTCGAAGATCGCGGAGGGGGTGCGGCTTCGGCTTGTTCCGCGCCGAGCCGTGGGTGACACCCATTTGTTTTGACCGCAGCGAATGAGGTAGGTACGCTCAGACCTTGTGCCTGGGGTGTGCCCTGGCCCTCGTGCGTGCCTTGAACCGCACTAAGGGGGCCGACACTGGCCACCGCAATCTGCGCCCCTTTTGCTGCCCGGCGAAAGTCTGCGGGATTCGACACACCCGACCGCGTGGGTCGGCGACGTTCCAGGTTAGCTTCACCATCGGCACACAGAAACCGGAGAAGTAGTGCCTACGATCCAGCAGCTGGTCCGGAAGGGCCGGCAGGACAAGGTCGAGAAGAACAAGACGCCCGCACTTGAGGGTTCCCCTCAGCGTCGCGGCGTCTGCACGCGTGTGTTCACGACCACCCCGAAGAAGCCGAACTCGGCCCTGCGTAAGGTCGCGCGTGTGCGTCTGACCAGCGGGATCGAGGTCACGGCTTACATTCCGGGTGAGGGACACAACCTGCAGGAGCACTCCATCGTGCTCGTGCGTGGCGGTCGTGTGAAGGACCTGCCCGGTGTTCGCTACAAGATCATCCGCGGCTCCCTTGACACCCAGGGTGTCAAGAACCGCAAGCAGGCCCGCAGCCGCTACGGCGCCAAGAAGGAGAAGTAGAAAATGCCTCGTAAGGGCCCCGCCCCGAAGCGCCCGGTCATCATCGACCCGGTCTACGGTTCTCCTCTTGTCACCTCCCTGATCAACAAGGTCCTGCTGAACGGCAAGCGCTCCACCGCCGAGCGCATCGTGTACGGCGCCATGGAGGGCCTGCGCGAGAAGACCAGCAACGACCCGGTCATCACGCTGAAGCGCGCGCTGGAGAACATCAAGCCCACGCTTGAGGTCAAGTCCCGCCGTGTCGGTGGTGCGACGTACCAGGTTCCGATCGAGGTCAAGCCCGGTCGCGCCAACACGCTCGCGCTGCGCTGGCTGGTCGGCTACTCCCGCGCCCGTCGCGAGAAGACCATGACCGAGCGTCTGCTCAACGAACTTCTCGACGCTTCGAACGGCCTCGGCGCGGCCGTCAAGAAGCGCGAGGACACCCACAAGATGGCCGAGTCCAACAAGGCCTTCGCGCACTACCGCTGGTAGTCGCAGACCCCATCGAGACCGAGAGAAGACTGAAGCCTTATGGCTACCACTTCACTTGACCTGGCCAAGGTCCGCAACATCGGGATCATGGCCCACATCGACGCGGGCAAGACGACCACCACCGAGCGGATCCTCTTCTACACCGGCGTCAGCTACAAGATCGGTGAAGTCCACGACGGCGCCGCCACCATGGACTGGATGGAGCAGGAGCAGGAGCGTGGCATCACGATCACCTCTGCTGCCACCACCTGTCACTGGCCGCTTGAGGACAACGACTACACGATCAACATCATCGACACCCCGGGGCACGTCGACTTCACCGTCGAGGTGGAGCGCTCGCTGCGCGTCCTCGACGGTGCCGTCACGGTGTTCGACGGTGTCGCCGGTGTCGAGCCGCAGTCCGAGACGGTGTGGCGTCAGGCCGACCGTTACGGCGTGCCGCGCATCTGCTTCGTGAACAAGCTGGACCGTACCGGCGCCGAGTTCCACCGCTGCGTGGACATGATCTCGGACCGCCTGGGCGCCCAGCCGCTCGTCATGCAGCTGCCGATCGGCGCCGAGATGGACTTCAAGGGCGTTGTGGACCTGGTCCGCATGAAGGCGCTCGTGTGGTCCGCCGAGGCCGCGAAGGGCGAGATGTACGACGTCGTCGACATCCCGGCCACGCACACCGAGGCCGCCGAGGAGTGGCACAACAAGCTCGTCGAGGCCGTCGCGGAGAACGACGAAGAGATCATGGAGCTGTACCTGGAGGGCCAGGAGCCCACCGAGGAGCAGCTGTACGCCGCGATCCGTCGTATCACCATCGCGTCCGGCAAGTCCAAGGACACCACGGTCACCCCGGTGTTCTGCGGTACCGCGTTCAAGAACAAGGGCGTCCAGCCCCTGCTCGACGCGGTCGTGCGCTACCTGCCGACTCCCCTGGACGTCGAGGCCATCGAGGGCCACGACGTGAAGGACCCGGAGCTGGTCGTCAAGCGCAAGCCGTCCGTGGACGAGCCGCTGTCCGCGCTCGCGTTCAAGATCATGAGCGACCCGCACCTGGGCAAGCTCACCTTCGTCCGGGTCTACTCGGGCCGCCTGGAGGCGGGTTCGGCAGTGCTGAACTCGGTCAAGGGCAAGAAGGAGCGCATCGGCAAGATCTACCGCATGCACGCGAACAAGCGTGAGGAGATCGACTCGGTGGGCGCCGGCGACATCGTCGCCGTCATGGGCCTGAAGCAGACCACCACCGGTGAGACGCTGTCCGACGACAAGAACCCGGTGATCCTGGAGTCCATGGACTTCCCGGCGCCGGTCATCCAGGTCGCGATCGAGCCCAAGTCCAAGGGCGACCAGGAGAAGCTGGGTGTCGCCATCCAGCGTCTCGCGGAGGAGGACCCCTCCTTCCAGGTCCACTCGGACGAGGAGACCGGCCAGACGATCATCGGCGGTATGGGCGAGCTGCACCTTGAGGTGCTGGTCGACCGTATGCGCCGTGAGTTCAAGGTCGAGGCCAACGTCGGCAAGCCGCAGGTCGCCTACCGTGAGACGATCCGTAAGGCCGTCGAGCGCGTGGACTACACCCACAAGAAGCAGACCGGTGGTACCGGTCAGTTCGCCAAGGTGCAGATCGCGATCGAGCCGATCACCGAGACCGACGGTCCGGCGTACGAGTTCGTGAACAAGGTCACCGGTGGCCGTATCCCGCGGGAGTACATCCCGTCGGTGGACGCCGGTGCGCAGGAGGCCATGCAGTTCGGCATCCTCGCCGGGTACGAGATGACGGGCGTCCGCATCACGCTGCTCGACGGTGCCTACCACGAGGTCGACTCCTCCGAGCTCGCGTTCAAGATCGCCGGTTCGCAGGCGTTCAAGGAGGCCGCCCGCAAGGCGTCTCCCGTGCTCCTTGAGCCGATGATGGCCGTCGAGGTCACCACGCCCGAGGACTACATGGGCGAGGTCATCGGCGACATCAACTCCCGCCGTGGTCAGATCCAGGCCATGGAGGAGCGTGCCGGTGCCCGCGTCGTGAGGGGCCTCGTGCCGCTCTCGGAGATGTTCGGCTACGTCGGCGACCTCCGCAGCAAGACCTCGGGTCGCGCAAGCTACTCGATGCAGTTCGACTCCTACGCCGAGGTTCCCCGGAACGTCGCCGAGGAGATCATCGCGAAGGCCAAGGGCGAGTAACACACAGCGTTTACACGCTTTAGGCTTGACACCGACCGCCGGGGCTCACCCGGGAGGGCAGAGCCCGGCGGGCGGCATCCCAGCAAAGATCACCTGGCGCCGATGAGTAAGGCGTACCAGAACCACTCCGCAGGAGGACCCCAGTGGCGAAGGCAAAGTTCGAGCGGACTAAGCCGCACGTCAACATCGGCACCATCGGTCACATCGACCACGGTAAGACGACCCTCACGGCCGCCATTACCAAGGTGCTGCACGACGCGTACCCGGACCTGAACGAGGCCTCGGCCTTCGACCAGATCGACAAGGCTCCCGAGGAGCGCCAGCGCGGTATCACGATCTCGATCGCGCACGTCGAGTACCAGACCGAGACGCGTCACTACGCCCACGTCGACTGCCCCGGTCACGCGGACTACATCAAGAACATGATCACGGGTGCCGCGCAGATGGACGGCGCGATCCTCGTGGTCGCGGCCACCGACGGCCCGATGCCGCAGACCAAGGAGCACGTGCTCCTGGCCCGCCAGGTCGGCGTTCCGTACATCGTCGTAGCCCTGAACAAGGCCGACATGGTGGACGACGAGGAGATCCTGGAGCTCGTCGAGCTCGAGGTCCGTGAGCTCCTCTCCGAGTACGAGTTCCCGGGCGACGACCTTCCGGTCGTCAAGGTCTCGGCGCTCAAGGCTCTTGAGGGCGACAAGGAGTGGGGCCAGACGGTCCTCGACCTGATGGCCGCCGTCGACGAGTCGATCCCGACCCCCGAGCGTGACGTCGACAAGCCGTTCCTCATGCCCGTCGAGGACGTCTTCACGATCACCGGTCGCGGTACGGTCGTCACCGGCCGTATCGAGCGTGGTGTCCTGAAGGTCAACGAGACCGTTGACATCATCGGCATCAAGCAGGAGAAGACCACCACCACGGTCACCGGCATCGAGATGTTCCGCAAGCTGCTCGACGAGGGCCAGGCCGGTGAGAACGTCGGTCTCCTCCTCCGTGGCATCAAGCGCGAGGACGTCGAGCGCGGCCAGGTCATCATCAAGCCCGGCTCGGTCACCCCGCACACGGAGTTCGAGGCCCAGGCGTACATCCTGTCCAAGGACGAGGGTGGCCGTCACACGCCGTTCTTCAACAACTACCGTCCCCAGTTCTACTTCCGCACCACGGACGTGACCGGCGTCGTGACCCTCCCCGAGGGCACCGAGATGGTCATGCCGGGCGACAACACTGAGATGACCGTTTCGCTCATCCAGCCCGTCGCCATGGAAGAGGGCCTGAAGTTCGCCATCCGTGAGGGTGGCCGCACGGTGGGCGCCGGCCAGGTCACCAAGATCAACAAGTAGTTCTGATCTGACCCGGTTGTAGTTTCCGGGGAGGCCCGTACGACTTCGGTCGTACGGGCCTCTTTGTCGTTGCGGGGCCGGCTGTTACGAAACTATTCGGCGCGTACGACCCGTTGTCCCCTCCGGTCGCTCGTCCCACCATTTGTCATGCCGCTGAGCAAATTCGCTTGGGAGGGATGAGTCATGAGTGGGTACGTGAGTCGAAGAGCCGTTCTGGGTGCGGGACTTGCCGCGGTGCCGGTGCTGTCGTCGGGGGTCCCGCGGTCTGTCGAGGCGGGTGCGTACATCTCCTTCTCACGTACGACGGGTGCCTTCCCCCTGGTCGGAGCCCCGGTCGTGGTGGACCCCGACGATCACCCCGGAGTCGTACGGGTAGCAGGGGATCTGCGCGACGACATCGAACGCGTCACCGGCGTACGCCCCGGTGGGGAGCTCGCGCGTGAGGTGGTGCTGGTCGGCACGATCGGCCGCAGCGCGCTCATCGACGGCTTGGTGGCCGCCGGGAGACTGGACGTGTCCGGGATCCGCGGCAGGTGGGAGACCTCGCTGCAGACGGTGGTCGAGCGCCCGATGCCGGGTGTGGAGCGGGCGTTCGTCGTCGCGGGGAGCGACCCGCGCGGCACGATCTTCGGCGCGTACGACGTGTCGTACGGCATCGGGGTCTCGCCCTGGCACTGGTGGGACGACGTACCGCCGACGCATCGCGACGAGGTGTGGGTGCTGCCGGGCCGGTACTCGCAGGGCACGCCGGCGGTGAAGTACCGCGGCTTCTTCATCAACGACGAGAACCCGGCGCTGGGGACCTGGGCGCCGGCCTACTTCGGTCCGGGCAAGGCGCCGGGGTATCCGGGCGGCTTCACCGCGGACTTCTACGGCAAGGTCTTCGAGGTGCTGCTGCGGCTGAAGGGGAACTACCTCTGGCCGGCGGTGTGGGGACGGGCCTTCGCGGAGGACGACCCGGAGAACCACCGGCGGGCTGCGGAGTACGGAGTTGTCATGGGCACGTCGCACGAGGCGCCCATGATGCGCGGCATCGAGGAGTGGAACCGGCACGCCGTGGCCGCCGTCCGCGACTCCTCCGGCGCGATCGTGACACCGGGGCACGATCCGTACGGCGGCACGGGTGAGTGGTCGTACCGGCTCAACTCCCAGGCGATCCGCGCCTATTGGCGGGCCGGCGTGCAACGCATGGCCGACCAGGGCTTCGGGGGCGTCGTCACGCTCGGCATGCGCGGCAACGGCGACACGAGCCTCCCGGACGGCGACGGTATTGAACTCATGCAGGAGATCATCGCGGCCCAGCGGCAGATCATCGAGGAGGTGACGGGCCGCCCGGCGGCGGAGACCCCGCAGGTGTGGACGCTCTACAAGGAGGTCCAGCGGTACTGGGACCGGGGGTTGAGGGCGCCGGACGACGTCACCGTCGTACTGACGGACGACAACTGGGGGAACATCCGCAAGCATCCGGATGCGGCGGGGGAGGGGGAACGGACCGGGGGTCACGGGCTCTACTACCACTTCGACTACGTGGGCGCCGGACGGAACTACAAGTGGGTGGACACGGCGAACCTGCGGAACGTCTGGGAGCAACTGCACGCGGCGCACGCGTACGGGAATCGGGGGTTGTGGGTCGCGAACGTGGGCGATCTGAAGGGGAACGAGCTGCCGACCGAGTTCTTCCTCAACTACGCCTGGAATCCGGGGGGTTGGGATCTCTCACGACTCGGGCAGTGGGAACGGCGGTACGCGCGGCAGAACTTCGGAGCGGGGCAGGCCGACGAGATCGCCTCGGTGCTGGCCGCGTACGGGCAGTTGCAGGCCCGCCGCAAGCCGGAGTTGCTGAACCGGCGGATCACTCTCGTCGACGGCCAGGTGGTCTACGACGACCAGCAGACGCCGTTCGCCTTCGGGCACCGGGAGTTGGAGCGGGTCACGGCGGAGTGGCGGGAGCTGGGGCGCCGGGCCGAGCGGATCGGGCGGCGGCTGCCGGGCGGCGGGGTGCGGGACGCATGGTTCGAACTCGTCGGGTACGAGGTGCTGGCGACCGCCAACCTGTACGAGCTGCGGTCGGCCGAGTTCACGAACCTGCTGTACGCGGCGCAGGGGAGGGCCGCGACCAACGCCCTGGCGGACGCGGCGGAGGCGGCCCTCGCGCGGGACTTCGCCCTCGCCGACCGCTTCAACTCGGTTGTGGCGGGCGGGAAATGGCGCGGCTTCCAGACGCAGCCGCACATCGACTACGGGGATGTGGAGCGGTACGGGCCCAATGCCGGGTGGCAGCAGCCGGAGAAGGACAACGTGGCGTTGCCGGATGTGCTGTTTCCGGCGGTGCGGCGGATTGCGGTGGGGGAGGGGGCGGAGATGGGGGTGGCGGTGGAGGGTCCGGAGACGGCGGTGTGGTGGCCAGGGGGTGCGTCGGGGACGGGGGCGGCCGTGCTGCCTGTGTTCAGTCCGTATCAGACGCGGCCGCAGCAGTTCGTCGAGGTGTTCAACCGGGGGCGTACGCCCTTCGATTACCGGATCGACACGTCGGCGGTGCCGTGGTTGGCGGTGGAGCGGTCGCGGGGGCGGGTGGAGCGGCAGGTGCGGGTGGAGGTGGGGGTGGACTGGGCGCGGGTGCCGGTCGGGCGTGCGGAGGGGGTGCTGACGGTGACCGGTGCGGGGGCGTCGGTGGCTGTCACGTGCGTCGCGGAGAAGCCGTCGGCTCGGGAACAGCGAGGGCTGCGGGGGTTCGTGGAGGCGGGCGGTTACGTAGCGATCGACGCGGAGCACTACGACCGGGCGGTCGGCGGGTGGCGTCGTATCGACGGCATCGGGCGGACGGGTGCGGGGGTGACGCCGTGGCCCGTGACGCTGCCCAGACAGACGCCGGGTGGGGCGGGTTCGCCACGGCTGGAGTACGAGGTGGGTCTGGTGTCAGCGCCCTCCGGGGGTGAGGTGACGGTGTGGGCGTACCTGTCCCCTCGTAACCCTGCGTTGCCGACGGGCGGTCTGCGCTACGGCGTCTCCCTGGACGGCGGCCCGATCGAGACCGTCGACATCAACGTCGGTGCTGATGACGGGCTGTTGAACACGGTGTGGGCCCGCAACACCTCCGACAACGTCAATGCGACGTCGACGAAACACTCCGTGACGAAGGCGGGGGTCCACCGGTTGAAGTTCTGGATGGTGGACCCGACGGTGGTGCTGCAGCGGCTCGTGATCGACACGGGGGGTCTGCCGGCGCTGTACCTGGGGCCGTTGGAGAGTCGGCGGGTGTAGCGAAGGGGGCGTGGTGGGCGTGCTGAGTGGGTCGAGGGTGCCGGGTGTGGTGGGTATGTCGAGTGTGCCGGGCGTGCTGGGTGTGTCGGGTGTGCCGAGGGAGTTGGGCGTTTCGGCTCCGGGCTCGGCACTGAGCTCGGCACCGGGGAAGCTGGTGTCCTCGCCGGGGGAGAAACGGGCGGCGGCGAAGGCGATCGAGGAGCGCATCGAGCCCGACACGCTCGCGGCGGGGCGCTGGGCGGACGAGGAGAACGGCGCCGCCGTACGGGAGTTCGCGGCGAAGGACGGGGACGGGTGGCTCACCTCGGCCGCTCTCAAGAAGGCACAGGGGGCGTGGGCGGACCAGGTGAAGAACCTGATGGACCGGCTCGGCGCGGAGAAGGACGCGCTGCGGAGCGGGAACGCGGTGCTGACGAGTACGGATCTGGCGGTGGGGCCGACGTTGCGACAGCAGTCCTCGCTGGACACGTACTGAGGTCGGCTGGAGACGTGTTGAGGTCATCGGAACCATTGGGGCGACTGGGCGCATGCCGACGTATCACGAGATCATGACCACCGACCTCGCCGCGCTGACCACGGCGGCCGAGTGCTGGGACGGCATGGCGGGCGAGTTCGAGAAGCAGGAGACGGCGTACCGGCGGGACGTGCACGGCATCTCCATGGGCACGACGTGGACCGGGCTCAGCGCTGACGCGGCGAACGCCCGCTTCGACACCACGCTCAAGGAGTTCCAGTACGCGCAGACCGAGGCCAAGGGGATCGCGTCGCTGCTGCGGGACGCGCACGAGCGGTTCGTGGAGCTGCGGGGCCGGGTGGAGGCGGCGCGCTGGGACGCGATCCGGGCGGGCATGCGGGTCTCGGAGCAGGGGGTGGTGAGCCCCGGCCCCGACCAGCCCGCCACCCCCGCCGATCCGTATGCCGTGCAGTCGTGGCAGGACCGGATCGCCAAGGCGGTGCGTGATGTGACAGATGCGGACACGGGCGTCCGGATCGCGCTGGCGGGCGTCGTGGTCGACTCCGAACTGCTCGCCGGCGGGCGGGGGTTCAACGGCAGGGCGATGGGTGACGTAGAACGGTACGAGGCCGAGGAGACGGACCGGTACCTGGAAAGGCTCAGCAGGGGCGACGAGTTGACGGACGCTCAACTCGCCGAACTGGAAAGGTCCTTCCGCGACAACAGCGGCGACGAGGTGTTCGCGCGGACGCTTCTGGACGACCTGGGCGCGACGGACACGCTCCGACTCACGAACGAGCTGAACGACCGTATCCATGTCCGGGGCGGTGCCGGTGCGGGCACGTACGCGACGATCGAGACGGGCTTGGCGGACACGCTGGCGGCGGCGACGAGGCATCCGAACTCGGACTGGTACCGGAAGTGGCGCACCGACATGCGGCACGCGGGCCTCCAGCACTACGCCACCGACGCCCAGGGCCTCCACCTCGACAAGGCGGTCGGCTACCAGTCGCTGGTCACGCTGATGCGGAACGGCCACGGGTACGCACCCGAAATGGTCGAGGACCTCACCGACGACATGATCGCGGCGGAGAAGAAGCACCCCGGGATCTGGCGGGTGAAGGGTACGTACGCCGGGGCGCGCGACGGTTGGTTCGCCAACGACCCCGTCGACGGCATGCTCGGCATCATGAGCCGCGACCCCGCCGAGGCCGCGCGCTATCTCCATTCTGACGCCCACATGAAATACCTCATGAAGGACCGCGACTGGAATGTCACCCTGAACGACGAGGGCCTTTCGAAGGGCGGCCACCATGTCCCCCGGTTGGACGGTGACGACCGGGCGGGATTCGGGGCGGCGTTGCAGGCGGCGACGACGGGGATCGATCCGGCGGATCCGCATGGGGCACGGGTGGGGGACCGGGCGACGAACGATGCGGTGTTCAAGTCGGCGTTGACGTATCTGTCGGACAGTGGCGACGAATTTCCGCCGTCGCTGCGGAAGCCGATGGCCAATGTGCTGATCAGTCATGGGGATACGGTGCATGCGGCCATGAGCGAGGTCGATGTCGCCCATTCTCCCTTGGACCAGCATCGGCTTTTCGAGGTCGCGAAGCAGGTGTCCAAGGACGAGGGGGCGTACGGCACGTTGAACGGCGGAATGAACCAGGCAATGGTGTCCGCTATCCACAACGACCACTCCAACTCGGCCGCTTCCCTCAGCGCGGCCGGCCGCACCGTCGGTTTCCTGGAGGAGGCCCGGGTCCAGGCCGCGGGGGACCCGAAGGTCGCAGAGTTCGAGACCAAGCCGCTCTTCGACAAGGCGATCAGCTTTATCCCTGTGGTTAGCGGGGATGTGCAGACGGGGTTTGACTATGTGACGGACCAGTGGCTGGCTGATGAGCAGCGGCGGCTGGACAGTAAGCAGGCGGACGACAATGTCCAGGCGTACACCAAGAGGAACGGTCAGCTGATGGCCCTTGCCAATGAATGGAAAAGGGCGCATTCGCAAGATGGTGGCGTGCACTTTGATCCGCAGGCGGAGATCAGCCGATCAGCTGAGGACGGTATGGATCGTGCGACCGGGATGTCTGGGGAGCGATCTAGGTGAAGGTGCGTCTCTGTATCCTGTTCCTCTCATCTGCTCTCGTTGTGTCCTGCGGTAGTTCCAGCGACAAGGGAATTCCAGGCGTGATCTGTGGTACACGTATCGATCCCAATCTGGCGCGTCCGCTTGTGACGTCTACCCAGGACTGGCATGAGTACGATCGCGTTGACCGGGCAGAGGCAATCACCGCTCCCTGCTTGGTGCTGTCCGGGCGAGATGTAGTGCTTGGCTTCCGCTTTTCATGGCGCGACAGCGAGACGGACCTCATGTATCTGGCCAAGAACACCGGATCGGTCTCGCGTGTGACGGAACCCCGGAGCATGGACTCCACCTACAAGACGATCGTCGGCACTGACGGGGCCATCTCGATCGCCCCCTGCAAGACCAAAGGTGGCAAATACTTCACCCTCACCCTCCAAGTCCCCCAGATCCGCCTCATGGACCACACCCACCGCAAAGACATCGAGAAGTTCATGCGGGCCTACTTCCCGGCGACCCTCAAGACTTTGGGGTGCAGGTGACAGACGAAGCATGACGATGCGGTGGCCCTGGCTGCGGGGGCCGGTGCGGTAACCGCAGCCAGGGCGACGACTGTCAGGGCATCTCCAGGATGGTGTCGATGATTCCCTGGGCGTACGCCTGCAGTTGCTCGGACCGTGTCTTGTTGAACTTCGCCGGCAGGATCTTCCGCCCGGGGTTCTTGGCCGCCCGTAGCTCCGGAGACGGGGTCTGCACCAGGGCTTCTCCCTTCTCGGACATCATCTGAACCCCGTCGAGGAAGGCCCAGCTCTCCTGGTTGTCGTCGACCTCGACGGTGAACACGGGGGCGCCGGGACGTGCGCCGAGGCCCTTCGAGGAGGGGACTTCGACGGGGCCCCAGTCGCCGAGGGAGAAGGCCTCGGGCGTAGTGCTCGCCTTGGCGTAGTGGACGACGGGAACGGCCTCGGCCACGTGATTGCCGCGTACGAGCGTCGGGTCCAGCTTGGCGATGGCCTGTGCGGCCTTGAGGGCGAGAGCGTCGTCCGCCCTGCCTTCCTGGGTGCGTGCCGAGTCGAAGCGCCGGTCCGTCCCCTTGCCGTCCTTTCCCGCGCTCTGCACCGGGAAGGCCGGGTCCAGGAGGGGGTCGAACTTGCAGATCTCCAGATCGAACTTCGGGCAGTCCTTGCCGAGTTTGTATCTCGGGTCGACGAAGATGCCCGGGAAGTTCACCCCCTTGATGGCGGAGACGCCGTCCCAGTTCTTGATGTCGTCGTTGCTCATGCCGGTCTGGGCCTTTTTGCCCGGCAGCTCGTCCCTGGTCACCGGATGGGTGCCGTGGACGCTGACGATTCTGATCGGCTGGAACTGCTCGACGAACTGGATGACGTACCGGATCTCCGGCAACTGGGGCAGCGTCAGTTTGCTTTCCCGCAACTCAGTGCCGTCCCGGCCGATCAGCAGCCCTCTCTTCAGGGCGCTCAACGGCTCTCCCGGCGGGGGGAAATGGCGGGAGGGGTGAAAGTCCGCACCGCCGGGGCGCGGGATGTCCCGCCAGGTGTTGTCCGTGTCTCCGCGCTTCCACTCGTCGGCGCGGGCAAGGAGCCCCCGTTCGGGAAAGACGTCGGGGATGACGACCGCCCCGAAGCGGGTCGGCTTCTTCCGGGCCGCCAGCTTGGTCCGGATCCAGTGCGCCACCTCGATGCCGCCCTGCTCGCTCTCGTGGATCCCCGCCACGATGAGGACGAACTGCGGCTCCGAGCCGAAGAAGACATAGCTGTTCGCGGTCACGAAGGGTCACCGGCCCTTCACTGAGGGGTCCAGTTGCCGTGGCTGTCGAGTTTCCCGAAGTCGGGGATCCATTTGCCGGCCACGATGCGGCCGGGCACCCAGAAGTCACGGCCGTCGACCTGGAACTTGCGCCACTCCGGCAGCGTCTCGTCCGCCCTGAGCCTGACGAGGGTGGTCGGCAGCGAGACCTCCCAGGGATCGCCCTGCGGTACCTCGTCGCCGGGCGCGTCGTCGCGGGCGCGGATCTCCTCGGTGATCGGGAGGTAGTCGGTGTCGGTGATGCCCGGCACGGCACCGCCGCTCCAGATCTGCCCGATCATGAGGAAGTACCGTACGTCGCCTTCAAGTTGAGGGCGGACGGGTACGACGACCCGGGCGGCGCCCGCCTTGAGGAACTCGGCGAACAGCGGGTCGGGGTCGTCCGCGAGCGCGTTGGCGTACCACGTCTCGCGACGGGCCCAGTAGTACGGGTAGAACACGTACATCATGTGTTCCCACTCGAAGGCCTGCTCGAAGAAGCGGATGAACGCCTCCTGGTCGGAGCCGACGACGTTCTGGTTCGAGTGCGGCGGAACGTTCGGGCGCGGGAACGCGGGCACGGTGGTGTTCACCTTGACGTCGTCGATGTTCGCGTCGTAGAGATCGGTGCCGGAGAGGAGGGCGATGCACGCCTTCTTGAGTTCCGCGCGTTCGATCAGCCTGTTCTGCGCCGGATTGCCGCCGAGCGACACGGTGGTGGCCGCCTGCACCGCCTGGGCCTTCACCTTGTCCTGGTAGACACTCACCAGATTCTCGTGGGCGTTGACCAGCGAGTTGTACGTGTCGAGCCGCCACTGCTCCAGCGCGGTGTCGGTCCGTGCGCACGCCACCTCGACCGTGACCGCGAAGTCCCGCGCCTGCTGGGTCTCCACGGCGATGGGCATGCTGCCCTGCTCGTTGACCACCGTGTTGGTGGGGTCGGGCAGCAGCGCGGCGCCGGGCGGCAGGCTGCCGGCGCCCTTGCACTCGAAGCGGTGCTTGCCGACGAACACCCACATCCGCTCGTCGCCGTCCTCCTCCTCGAAGAGGGTGAAGGCGCCCTGGGCGGTGATGGCCGTCGCCTGGTAGCCCTGCGGGATCGTCAGATCGTCCACGACCGCCAGGTGGTCGTGGTCGTCCTTGTTCCCGGTGAGGCTCTTCGTGACGGTGGTGAAGGGTTCCGGGGGCGCGTTGACACCCATGGCGCCGTACTTGCCCATGAACGTGCCGTAGTACGTGGCCGAGTCGGGCTCCGAGGACACGTCGGCGGGCGTGAGCGGCCGGGAGACGACGCCCGACTTGAGGAGCCCGTCCGGGCCGAGGTCACCGGGCTGGACCGCGCGCCAGTGCGGTGCGTTCGTACCGTCGTTGACGACGACGAAGGGCTCGGGCGGTGTGATCGTCGCCTGGACGCCCTTCACCGTGGTGGCATCGACGATGAAGGCCGCCGGTTCCGGGACCGTGAGGTCGAACATCAGGCGGCTGCCGTAGTTGAAGGTCTGTGCCTCGTAGACCTTGTTCACCCACTGGTAGACGCCGCTCACGTTCGCGTTGCCCGGGCCGGTGTTCTCGAACGAGTGGAGTTCCCGGTCCTTGAGCACCTCGATGGTGCGGGTCGTCTCCTGCCGCCGCACGGTCTCGGTGACCTTCGTCGCCGCCCGGTTCGTCACGTCCCGCGCGTGATCGGTCGCGACCTTGGTGGACTCCTCCTTCGACAGCTTGTAGGCCACGCTCGCATTCGCGTTGATCTCCACGGCGCCGTACTTCGCGGAGACGTTCACACCGCCGTTGATCGACAGATCCTCGCTGACGGTGTTCTGCACCTCGTTCTTGAAGTCGAACCGCTCGGTCACG
Organism: Streptomyces sp. NPDC001100; assembly: GCF_053598575.1. Lineage (NCBI taxonomy): Bacteria > Bacillati > Actinomycetota > Actinomycetes > Kitasatosporales > Streptomycetaceae > Streptomyces > Streptomyces sp. NPDC001100. The sequence goes on along the minus strand of NZ_JBSFKO010000036.1, from coordinate 47,822 downwards.
TCGAGCGAGGTCGTCGTCTCCGTCGTCTTCGAGGTCTCCGTCACCACGGTCGTGTCGAGTGTCAGGTTGTGGTGTGTGAGCTTCTCCCGCTTCTCGCCCTTGAGGATGTTCTCGATGTTCGCGACATCCCCGGGCTCGTACCGGGTGAGCTGCTGCTTGACGACGAGCAGGTCCCCGACACCGACCGGCTGCGGCAGACCGCCCCGCAAGGGGAACACCGCGGTCGGCAGTACCAACGATTCGCTCAGCGCGCGCTGGATCTCACCGGCGTTCTCCAGCGAGGTGTCGGCCGCCGCCACCCGTGTGATCAGCCCTGTCAGACGGGTGAGCTGGGCGAGATCGCTGATCGGGTGCGAGCGCGTGGCCGGCAGCAGGAAAAGGGCGACGATCGTGTCGTGCACGTTCTGCACGAAGAGCTTGAAACCCGCGTCGGCGACCAGGACCTGCGGCGTCTTCCCGAACCCCGACTTGATCACGGCGGTCAGATCCGCGGCGTGCTGAGCGGTCGCGGCGGTCGCGGTGAGCTTGTCGTAGGCGCCCTGGTCCGGGATCGCGTCGCTCTCCTTGATGAACCCCGGCCCGTAGTCGCCGATCAGATACCGCCCGGCCACCTGCTGCGCGGCGTCGACCGGACTCTCGCTCTGCCGGGCCGCGGCCAGCGCCTTCTGGAACGCGCTGGACGACTGCAGGTCTATGGAATGTGTCGGTGCGGTGCGCACGGGCGCGCGCAGCGCAACAAAACGGAACAGGTCAGTCACTTTTTCCCCCGTTGTACGCATCTATGGCGTGTGCGGGGAGTCTTGTGCTTCGCCTTTGTTGATCGGTACCCCTGTGGCCGGATCGGGGTCGTTTGTGCCGGTGAGCGGTCAGTGGTGTTTCGCGGAGCCCTGATCCGGGTACCACGGCAGGCCCTCCGTCGAGATGGTCCACTCGGCGATGGTGACGGCCTCGCCGTAGACGAAGTCCTTACGGGTGGCGTAGCGGGGGCCGTCGGGGGTGGCGTGGATGTCGGTGAGGACGGCGCCCATGCCGGTGCGGGGGTCGAAGACGGCGTAGGTGGGGATCCCGATCAGGGGATAGTCGCGCATCTTGCCGACCCAGTCGTTGTCCGGGGTGGAGCGGGAGACGACTTCGATGGCCGCGACGAGTGTGTGCGGATCGATGGAGGCCTGGGTGTCCAGGTCGCTCCAGGCGATCACCATGACGTCAGGGTCACGCATGATCCCCTCGGGCTCGTCCTCCACGTCGGGGGTCCCGTTGTGAGCCAGGAACTCGTCCGGCATGACTTTTTCAAGGCGCCGACTGATGCGTGCTGCCGTGACCTCGTGCGGTCCTCCCGGCGACACCATGTCGTGGACGATCCCTTCCTTGGTGATCTCGAACCTGCCGGGAAGGGTGTCGTCCATCGACCGCAGAAAGTCCCTCATGGCCCGGTACTGGATCGTCCCCTTCACGCTGGGTGGCCTCCGGGAGATCGGTTCGGCAGTCGTGGCAGTGGCCTGGGGTGGGGGAGCGGAAGGCGCGGTCGCAGCTGTCGCAGTTCTGGAGGGGGTGCCGGACCGGCGGTGGTGGGGCCGGGGCGCGGAACGGTGGTGGGGGCGGGAGTTGGGCCGTCAGGCGGTGGGCCAGGAGGGCTGTCGGCCGTCGCAGTCCTTCGGGGGGCAGATCCGTGGTCAGTGCGTTGCGTACGGCTGTGGGGCTGACGTCTCGCTCCAGCCAGGCCGCGACCCCCGGGGCCAGGTGGGCTGTGTCGCAGGCCGACAGGAGCAGGTCGGGGGCGTGGCGGCGGAGATCTGTGAGCAGGTCTGTGGCCGTCTGGAGGAGGGCAGGGGCCGGGTACGCGGGGCGCGGTACGGCGGGCAGGGGCTTGCGGGGTGCCCGTTCGCGCCGGGGCGCGGGTGCTTTCGGCGGCGCGTGGGATTCCATGTGGTCTCTACGGCCGCCGGGCTGGTTGCAGGAGATCGTGCGGGTGATGATGCGGCCGTTGGGGATGCGGTGGCGTTCGCGGCGGAGGTAGCCGTGGGTCTCCAACTCCCGTAGCGCGGCGGCGATTCGGGTCCTGCCCTCGGGGAAGCGGGCGGCGAGGGTGTTGATGTCGGCGCGGGAGCCTGCGGGGAGCGACTGGATGTGGACGCCGAGGCCGATCGCCAGGGCCGACAAGTCCGGGCGCTGGGCGAGGTGGTTGCCGATCACCGTGAAGCGGGTGGTGTGGCGGGAGTTGTCGTGCGTGAGTCCACTGCCGGTTGGCCGGTGCCGCTGGTTCGGGTGTTTGTCGGCGGTGTGCCGGGACTCGACGTGCGGGGTCGCGGTAATGTCGCGTGTATCCATCGGGAAGCTGTTCTCTTCCTTGGTGGTCAGGCCCTCGCTTTGGGATGCCAGTCCCGGCGAGGGCCGTCGTATGTCTGGAGTTGTTTGCGCTGAGCGTAGATCACGCAACCTGCCCGGAATCCAGCCGAGTTGGTCATGTTCACCCACATGGGTGAGGCCCGCGTCCGGCTGCCGGGAGGGTGGGGTGGGGCTTGGTGGGGGTTCTTTCACCGTCGTGGTTCTTGGGAAAAGGCGCCACGTGCACCGGAGTTCGGGTTTCCGGAGTCCGGTGCGTGGTCCAGTGCCACTTCCGCCCAGACCGTCTTGCGGGGGCGGCGGCCCGGGGACCAGCCCCAGCGGTCGGCGAGCGCGTCGACCAGGAGCAGGCCGCGGCCCGACTCCCCGTCCGGTGTGGGGTCTTGGGGGTATGGCGGGCAATCGCCGCGGGTGTCGGTGACCTCAATGCGCAGGGTGTTGTCGATGACGCAGAGCATGAGCCTGAAGTCCCGGCCTGGGACGCGGCCGTGGGTGCTCGCGTTGGTGGCGAGTTCGGCGACGAGTTGGCGGGCCGGGTCCAACGGGAGGCCCCAGGCGCGGAGTTGTTCTGTCGCGAGGAGGCGGGCCAGGCGGGCGCCTCGTGGGGTGGAGGACAGCTGCACGCTGAAGTTGCGCGTGGAGTAGTCGGGTTGGATTTCGGGGGTGGAGGTTTCCTGAATCACGTCACTCAGCGTGGCCGACGCTGCTTGCCTTGACGTGCGATGACGCCTGTACGTATCCGCGCTGTCCCGTCGTTGTCTCGTGTTGTCTCGGCTGTCTCGGACGACGTACGGGTACGGGTGCGCGTTGGAGGTGGGTGGCCATGAGTGACGAGAGCGTGAGCAACGAGAACGAAGGCGTGGACGAGGCCGGCTGGGACCTCGAACCCGGGGACGAGAGCGCGCCGTTGGTGGAGGCGGTGGGGCGACTCGTCAGGTTCTGCCGGGAGCAGGTCGGGATGCGGGTGGCCGACTTCGCCCACGTCATGGGGTACGGCGAGGACATGATCCGCAAGATCGAGCGCGGAGTGCGGATCCCTCGGGTGGAGTTCCTGGACCGGGCCGACGACGTCCTGAACGCGGGTGGGCATCTGAGGGCGTTCCGGGAAGACGTGGAGAAGGCCCAGTATCCGAAGAAGGTGCGGGACCTGAAGAAGAAGGAGGACATGGCGGTCGAGCTTCAGCTGTACAGCAACCACAACATTCATGGGTTGTTGCAGACACCGGAGTACGCGCGGGCGCTGCTGGGGACGTGGCGGCCGGCGTACTCGCAGGGCGAGCTGGAACGCATGCTGGCAGGACGTATGGCGCGCAAGTCCATCTTCGAGCGTGAGCCCGCGCCTGAACTGAGCTTCGTGCAGGAAGAGGTGACGCTGCGCCGCCCGGTCGGAGGCACAATGGTGCTGCGCCGACAGCTTGAACACATGCTGGCGGTGGCTCAGTTGCCTTACGTGGAACTCCAAGTGATGCCGACCGCCTGCGCGAGCCATCCGGGAACGGGCGGGCGGATCCAGGTGCTGAAGTTCGCAGACGGTTCGGGGGCGGGGCGTATGGACGACGACTTCGGAGGCCGACCGGTCGACAGCCCGAGGCAGCTCCGGGTCCTTGAGCTGCGGTATGGCATCATCCGGGCCCAGGCTCTCACGCCAGAGGAGTCGCTGGCCTTTATCGAGCAAGTGCTGGGAGAAACATGATCGGCAAGCCTACTGAGTTGCTGTGGTTCAAGAGCAGCTACAGCGACAGCAGCAACGGCAACGACTGCGTCGAGATAGCCACCACCCCCCACACCATCCACATCCGCGACTCCAAGAACACCCAGGGCCCCCGCCTCGCCCTCGCCCCCACCGCCTGGACCGACTTCGTGGCGTACGCCGCCGAATAGCGGCGCCGCCAACCCCTACGGGTTCACCACCGTCCCCCCGAACGTCACCCTCAACGCCCCGCTCGACGCGAACGACCACCCCAGTGCGCCGCTGTACGACGCGCACCGCGCCCCGTTCGTCCCCGTCCAGAACTGGTTCGAACTGTCCGCGTCGCCCACCGTCTTGTCGTTCGAGCCGCTGACCGCGAACCGGCACGACGTATTCGTGCGGAACACCGAAGTCCCCGTGTCGAACGAGAAGTTGCGCTCCGCGTTGTCGATGCCGACGTTGTTCGAGACCGTCATCGTGCCCGGGTTGCTGTTGTAGGTGAATCCGTGATGGCCGTTGCCGTAGGCGATGTCGTGCCGGACGACGTGGTTGACGGCGATGTCGTCGCCGCCGAGCTTGTAGCCGTTGCGGTCGCCGTTGGCGTTCTGGGTGCCGTCGGTGAGGGTGCCGTTGCCGTAGGAGAGGGAGTACTCGATGGTCACCGGGCCGATCGCGCCGGTGTCGGTCTTGGTGTAGAGGTCCCAGCCGTCGTCGATGTTGTTGTGGGAGACGTCGTAGCGGAAGACGTTCCCGGTGCCGGTGGTGAGCTTCGAGGCGAAGCCGTCGGCGTTCTCGCCGCCGGAGTCCTCGTTGTCGTGCGACTCAGAGCTCACGATCAGGTTGTTCGAGGGCCACTGGGAGCTCGGCGTGCTGGAGGAGATGCGGCCCAGTTGCAGACCCGTGTCGCGGTTGTACGACGTCACCGTGCGCTCGATGACGTTGTTGCTGCCTCCGACGTAGATCCCGTTGTCGCCCGCGTGCGACACCGTGAGGCCGTAGACGTGCCAGTAGTTGGCGTTCAGCTGGAGCCCGCGGTTCGACGAACTCTCGCTCTGCGAGGCAAAGTTGAGGACCGGGGTCTCGCCGTTGTAGGCGGTGAGCGTGGTGCGGGCGGACGCCGTGCCGTCGGCGCCCGCCGGGATGGTGATCGTCGAGCCGTAGGCGTACGTCCCGCCGCGCAGGTAGATCGTGCCGCCGGACGCGATGCGGCTGATCGCCGTGGCGAGGGTGGTGGGGGCGGCGAGGGTGCCGGCCGCGCTCGCGGTGCCGGTCGTTGACACGTACTGGGTGGCGCTCGCGGCCTGTGCCGGGGTGCCGGAGAGTGCTACGAGCGTGCCGGCCACCAGGCCGACACACGCCATGACTGGTCTCGCTTGCATCGTTCTGCCTCCAGGGTCGTCCCATGACCAGGGGTGCCGTGCAAGGGAAAGCGCTTTCCCGCGTTCTCGTGTGGGACCGTAAGCGCTTGCTATGAACGCGTCAAGGTGCGCGTACTTGATTCTTGTTCACGGGGGTGAACTCGCCGGAGCGCCTCCCTGGCGCGCGTGTTTGACCTGCGTCACTCCCCGGGTAATCTCTACGCCCCGATTGGCCAGCCCCCTGCCCCATATGGCAGACTGTCCGAGTTGCTCGGTCGAGTGTTGATGCTGCGCGCCTCCCGTCGGGAGGACCGGAAGCGAGTCCCACGGTACTCGTCGTCCCAACTGTCTTAACGGCAGCGCTGGGACGGACGTACGGGAATCTTTCGGGAAGTGTCAGTGCGGCGCCGGCCAGGCACCCGGTGGGCTTCTTCGCCCTCGGCCTGCGGTTCCGGAAGGGCCGTGCTTTCCCAGTAGGGAAGTTCCGAACCTTGGGACTTCTGTGTCGGTGAGAGCGCGACACACCCGACCGCGTGGGTCGGAGGAATCGAAGAGTGAAGCGAGCAGAAGAGCTTGCCGGGGTGCAGAGCGTTACTAGAGACAGGACTACTGAGTAGCCATGGCGGGACAGAAGATCCGCATCCGGCTCAAGGCCTACGACCACGAGGTCATCGACAGCTCGGCGAAGAAGATCGTCGAGACGGTGACCCGCACTGGTGCGTCGGTCGCGGGCCCGGTGCCGCTGCCCACTGAGAAGAACGTGTACTGCGTCATCAAGTCGCCGCACAAGTACAAGGACTCTCGCGAGCACTTCGAGATGCGCACGCACAAGCGCCTGATCGACATCCTCGACCCCACCCCCAAGACCGTTGACTCTCTGATGCGACTCGACCTCCCGGCCGGTGTCGACATCGAGATCAAGCTCTAGGGGTCGGTGAGCTGAAGATGGCTAAGCAGATCAAGGGCATCCTGGGCGAGAAGCTCGGCATGACGCAGGTGTGGGACGAGAACAACCGTGTTGTTCCGGTCACCGTCGTCAAGGCCGGCCCCAACGTCGTGACCCAGGTCCGTACGAACGACAGTGACGGCTACGAGTCGGTCCAGATCGCCTTCGGCGAGATCGACCCGCGCAAGGTGAACAAGCCCCTCAAGGGCCACTTCGCCAAGGCCGACGTCACGCCCCGCCGCCACCTCGTCGAGATCCGTACCGCTGACGCCAGCGAGTACACCCTCGGCCAGGAGATCACCGCCGCGACCTTCGAGGCCGGCGTCAAGGTGGACGTGACCGGCAAGAGCAAGGGCAAGGGCTTCGCCGGTGTCATGAAGCGTCACAACTTCAAGGGCCTCGGCGCCGGACACGGTACCCAGCGCAAGCACCGCTCTCCCGGCTCCATCGGTGGCTGCGCCACCCCGGGTCGTGTGTTCAAGGGCCTCCGCATGGCGGGCCGTATGGGCAACGAGCGGGTCACCACCCAGAACCTGACCGTTCACGCCGTTGACGCGGAGAAGGGCCTGCTCCTCATCAAGGGCGCGGTTCCTGGTCCGAACGGCGGCCTCGTCCTGGTCCGCACCGCGGCCAAGGGGGCCTGAGGACTATGAGCACCATTGACATTCTGTCGCCCTCCGGCGACACCGCCGGGACCGTAGAGCTCCCGGCCGAGATCTTCGACGTAGAGAAGATCAGCATCCCGCTGCTTCACCAGGTCGTCGTCGCACAGCTGGCCGCCGCCCGTCAGGGCACGCACAAGGTCAAGCGTCGTGGCGAGGTCCGCGGTGGCGGCAAGAAGCCGTACCGCCAGAAGGGCACCGGCCGCGCCCGTCAGGGTTCGACCCGCGCCCCGCAGTTCGCCGGCGGTGGCGTCGTCCACGGCCCCACGCCGCGCGACTACTCGCAGCGGACCCCGAAGAAGATGAAGGCCGCGGCCCTGCGCCACGCCCTCACCGACCGGGCCCGCAACGCTCGCATCCACGTCATCACCGGCGTGATCGAGGGCGAGACCCCCTCCACCAAGGCCGCCAAGAGCTTCCTCGGCAAGGTCAGCGAGCGCAAGAACGTGCTCCTGGTCATCGAGCGCTCCGACGAGGCCGCGCTGCTTTCCGCGCGCAACCTGCCCCAGGTCCACATCCTGGAGCCGGGCCAGCTGAACACGTACGACGTTCTCGTCTCGGACGACGTGGTCTTCACCCAGGCCGCTTTCGAGTCCTTCGTGTCTGGCCCCCAGGCCGCTGACACCGAAGGGAGCGAAGCCTGATGGCTACGCGTCACCCGAGCATCGCCTCCAAGGCGGCCAAGGCCGCCAAGGCCGCGCGCGTCGCCAAGGCGAAGCGCCACGAGGCCGAAGGCAAGAACACCGTCGAGACGCCGATCAGCAAGTCGTTCACGGACCCCCGTGACGTGCTGCTGAAGCCGGTCGTCTCGGAGAAGAGCTACGCGCTCCTCGACGAGGGCAAGTACACCTTCATCGTCGCCCCGGGCGCCAACAAGACCCAGATCAAGCAGGCCGTCCAGGCGGTCTTCTCGGTCAAGGTCACCGGGGTCAACACGATCAACCGCCAGGGCAAGCGCAAGCGCACCAAGACCGGTTTCGGTCAGCGCGCGGGCTCCAAGCGCGCGATCGTGACCCTCGCTGAGGGCGACCGTATCGACATCTTCGGCGGTCCGGCCGCGTAAGCGGGTCGGATCGTCCGATATCGGACGAGGACTGAGAAATGGGAATCCGCAAGTACAAGCCGACTACGCCGGGCCGTCGTGGCTCCAGCGTCGCCGACTTCGTCGAGGTCACGCGGTCCACGCCGGAGAAGTCGCTGGTCCGCCCGCTGCACAGCAAGGGCGGCCGTAACAACGCCGGTCGTGTGACCGTTCGCCACCAGGGTGGCGGACACAAGCGCGCCTACCGAGTGATCGACTTCCGTCGTCACGACAAGGACGGCGTGCCGGCGAAGGTCGCGCACATCGAGTACGACCCCAACCGCACCGCGCGCATCGCGCTGCTGCACTACGCGGACGGCGAGAAGCGCTACATCCTCGCCCCGCGCAACCTGCAGCAGGGCGACCGCGTGGAGAACGGTCCCGGGGCCGACATCAAGCCGGGCAACAACCTGGCGCTCCGCAACATCCCGGTCGGTACCACGATCCACGCGATCGAGCTCCGTCCCGGTGGCGGCGCCAAGTTCGCCCGCTCCGCCGGTGCCTCCGTGCAGCTGCTGGCGAAGGAGGGCACCATGGCCCACCTTCGTATGCCCTCCGGTGAGATCCGCCTGGTCGACCAGCGCTGCCGCGCCACGGTCGGCGAGGTCGGCAACGCCGAGCAGAGCAACATCAACTGGGGCAAGGCCGGCCGCAAGCGCTGGCTGGGCGTCCGCCCGACCGTCCGCGGTGTGGCGATGAACCCGGTCGACCACCCGCACGGTGGTGGTGAGGGCAAGACCTCCGGTGGTCGCCACCCGGTCAGCCCGTGGGGTCAGAAGGAGGGTCGTACTCGTTCGCCGAAGAAGGCATCGAACAAGTACATCGTCCGCCGCCGCAAGACGAACAAGAAGCGCTAGGAGCGGGTTTAGATGCCGCGCAGTCTCAAGAAGGGGCCCTTCGTCGACGGACACCTCATCAAGAAGGTGGACGCCCAGAACGAAGCCGGTTCCAAGAACGTCATCAAGACCTGGTCCCGCCGCTCGATGATCGTCCCGGCCATGCTCGGCCACACGATCGCGGTGCACAACGGCAAGACCCACATCCCGGTGTTTGTCACCGAGTCGATGGTCGGCCACAAGCTCGGCGAGTTCTCGCCGACGCGCACCTTCCGGGGTCACGTCAAGGACGACCGGAAGTCGAAGCGCCGCTAGCGCGGGGTGAACGACCATGACAAACACTGAAGGGACAACCATGGAAGCCAGGGCCCAGGCGCGGTACATCCGCGTCACGCCCATGAAGGCCCGCCGCGTGGTGGACCTCATCCGTGGCATGGACGCCACGGAGGCTCAGGCGGTCCTGCGTTTCGCCCCGCAGGCCGCGAGCGTGCCGGTCGGCAAGGTGCTGGACAGCGCCATTGCCAACGCCGCGCACAACTACGACCACACCGACGCCGACAGCCTCTTCATTTCCGAGGCCTACGTCGACGAGGGCCCGACCCTGAAGCGGTTCCGTCCGCGTGCCCAGGGCCGCGCCTACCGGATCCGCAAGCGGACCAGCCACATCACCGTGGTCGTCAGCAGCAAGGAAGGAACCCGGTAATGGGCCAGAAGGTTAACCCGCACGGGTTCCGGCTCGGCATCACCACGGACTTCAAGTCCCGGTGGTACGCCGACAAGCTGTACAAGGACTACGTCAAGGAAGACGTCGCCATCCGTCGGATGATGACGTCCGGCATGGAGCGCGCCGGCATCTCGAAGGTGGAGATCGAGCGCACCCGTGACCGCGTGCGTGTGGACATCCACACCGCTCGCCCGGGCATCGTCATCGGCCGCCGCGGCGCCGAGGCCGACCGCATCCGCGGTGACCTGGAGAAGCTGACCGGCAAGCAGGTCCAGCTGAACATCCTCGAGGTCAAGAACCCGGAGACGGACGCTCAGCTGGTGGCCCAGGCCGTCGCCGAGCAGCTGTCCTCCCGCGTCTCCTTCCGCCGTGCCATGCGCAAGAGCATGCAGTCGGCGATGAAGGCCGGCGCCAAGGGCATCAAGATCCAGTGCGGTGGCCGCCTCGGCGGCGCCGAGATGTCCCGCTCGGAGTTCTACCGCGAGGGCCGTGTGCCCCTGCACACGCTCCGCGCGAACGTCGACTACGGCTTCTTCGAGGCCAAGACGACCTTCGGCCGTATCGGTGTGAAGGTCTGGATCTACAAGGGCGACGTCAAGAACATCGCCGAGGTCCGCGCCGAGAACGCCGCTGCCCGTGCGGGTAACCGCCCGGCTCGCGGTGGCGGCCCGGGCGGCGACCGCCCGGCCCGTGGCGGTGGCCGCGGTGGCGAGCGTGGCGGCCGCGGCCGCAAGCCGCAGCAGCAGTCCGCGCCGGCTGCCGAGGCCCCCAAGGCCGACGCTCCCGCCGCCGCTGCCGCTCCGGCTGAGAGCACCGGAACGGAGGCCTGACCGAAATGCTGATCCCCCGTAGGGTCAAGCACCGCAAGCAGCACCACCCCAAGCGTCGTGGTCAGGCCAAGGGCGGTACGCAGGTTTCGTTCGGCGAGTACGGCATTCAGGCCCTCACGCCGGCGTACGTGACGAACCGCCAGATCGAGGCCGCCCGTATCGCGATGACCCGCCACATCAAGCGTGGCGGCAAGGTCTGGATCAACATCTACCCGGACCGCCCGCTCACGAAGAAGCCTGCCGAGACCCGCATGGGTTCCGGTAAGGGTTCTCCCGAGTGGTGGATCGCGAACGTGCACCCGGGCCGGGTCATGTTCGAGCTGTCCTACCCCAACGAGAAGATCGCCCGTGAGGCCCTCACTCGTGCAGCGCACAAGCTGCCGATGAAGTGCCGGATCGTCAAGCGCGAGGCAGGTGAAGCGTGATGTCGGCCGGTACCAAGGCGTCCGAGCTGCGCGAACTGGGTGACGAGGAGCTTCTCAACAAGCTCCGCGAAGCCAAGGAAGAGCTGTTCAACCTCCGCTTCCAGGCGGCGACCGGTCAGCTCGAGAACCACGGTCGGCTCAAGGCCGTCCGGAAGGACATCGCGCGGATCTACACCCTGATGCGTGAGCGCGAGCTGGGCATCGAGACGGTGGAGAGCGCCTGATGAGCGAGAGCAACGTGACTGAAGAGCAGACCGCGAGCCGCGGCTTCCGCAAGACCCGTGAGGGTCTCGTCGTCAGCGACAAGATGGACAAGACCGTCGTCGTCGCCGTCGAGGACCGCGTGAAGCACGCGCTGTACGGCAAGGTCATCCGCCGTACGAACAAGCTCAAGGCCCACGACGAGCAGAACGCCGCAGGCGTCGGCGACCGCGTCCTCCTCATGGAGACGCGTCCGCTGTCCGCGACGAAGCGCTGGCGCATCGTCGAGATCCTCGAGAAGGCCAAGTAATTCCTGCGGGGTAATTCCGCAGGACAGTTCCGCCAGGCTCCAAGGGCCGTTCACTGAACGGCCCTTGGGGAACCGGCAGACGATCAGGAGATAGACGTGATCCAGCAGGAGTCGCGACTGCGCGTCGCCGACAACACTGGTGCGAAGGAAATCCTTTGCATCCGTGTGCTCGGTGGCTCCGGTCGCCGCTACGCGGGCATCGGTGACGTCATCGTCGCCACCGTCAAGGACGCGATCCCCGGTGGCAACGTGAAGAAGGGTGACGTCGTCAAGGCCGTCATCGTTCGCACCGTGAAGGAGCGCCGCCGTCCGGACGGCTCGTACATCCGCTTCGACGAGAACGCCGCCGTCATTCTGAAGAACGACGGCGACCCTCGCGGCACCCGCATCTTCGGCCCGGTCGGGCGCGAGCTGCGCGAGAAGAAGTTCATGAAGATCATCTCGCTGGCTCCGGAGGTGCTGTAAGCATGAAGATCAAGAAGGGTGACACGGTTCAGGTCATCACCGGCAAGGACAAGGGCAAGCAGGGCAAGGTCATTGCCGCTTACCCGCGCGACGAGCGCGTCCTGGTCGAGGGTGTGAACCGGGTCAAGAAGCACACCAAGGCCGGCCCCACCGCCAAGGGCTCGCAGGCCGGTGGCATCGTCACGACCGAGGCGCCGATCCACGTCTCCAACGTCCAGCTGGTCGTTGAGAAGGACGGCAACAAGGTCGTCACGCGTGTCGGCTACCGCTTCGACGACGAGGGCAACAAGGTTCGCGTTGCCAAGCGGACGGGTGAGGACATCTGATGACTACCACCACCACTCCGCGTCTCAAGACGAAGTACCGCGAGGAGATCGCGGGCAAGCTGCGTGAGGAGTTCTCCTACGAGAACGTCATGCAGATCCCCGGCCTCGTCAAGATCGTGGTGAACATGGGTGTCGGCGACGCCGCCCGTGACTCCAAGCTCATGGACGGTGCCGTCCGTGACCTGACCACGATCACCGGTCAGAAGCCGGCCATCACCAAGGCCCGCAAGTCCATCGCGCAGTTCAAGCTGCGCGAGGGTCAGCCGATCGGTGCCCACGTCACGCTCCGTGGCGACCGCATGTGGGAGTTCCTGGACCGCACCCTGTCGCTCGCGCTTCCGCGCATCCGCGACTTCCGTGGTCTGTCTCCCAAGCAGTTCGACGGTCGTGGCAACTACACCTTCGGTCTCACCGAGCAGGTCATGTTCCACGAGATCGACCAGGACAAGATCGACCGCGTCCGGGGTATGGACATCACCGTGGTGACCACGGCGACCAACGACGCCGAAGGCCGTGCCCTTCTCCGTCACCTCGGCTTCCCCTTCAAGGAGGCGTAAGCGAGATGGCGAAGAAGGCTCTGATTGCCAAGGCTGCTCGTAAGCCCAAGTTCGGAGTACGCGGCTACACGCGCTGCCAGCGCTGCGGCCGTCCGCACTCCGTGTACCGCAAGTTCGGCCTCTGCCGCGTGTGCCTTCGTGAGATGGCTCACCGTGGCGAGCTGCCGGGCGTGACCAAGAGCTCCTGGTAATCCCTGTAATCAGGGGTTCCCGAAGCTCTCGGTAAGTAAAGGGTTCGGTCAGGTGCCCACCTCTCCATGGCTTAGGCTAGGAGGGTTGGGCGCCTGACGCCCAAACGACTTACTACGCCGTAGGTCCACCGCACCGCACCCGCCTCGTCTCGGATCGAGGAGAGGGATGGGCACCTGGAAACCCCGGCGAGAGAGGCCGAAGGCCAATTCATGACCATGACTGATCCGATCGCAGACATGCTTACGCGTCTGCGGAACGCGAACTCGGCATACCACGACTCCGTGACGATGCCGGCGTCCAAGATCAAGTCTCACATCGCGGAGATCCTCCAGCAGGAGGGCTTCATCACGGGCTGGAAGGTCGAGGACGCCGAGGTCGGCAAGAACCTCGTCCTCGAGCTGAAGTTCGGCCCGAACCGTGAGCGCTCCATCGCGGGCATCAAGCGGATCTCCAAGCCCGGTCTCCGGGTTTACGCGAAGTCCACCTCCCTGCCCAAGGTGCTGGGTGGCCTCGGCGTGGCGATCATCTCCACGTCGCACGGTCTCCTCACCGACAAGCAGGCCGGCAAGAAGGGCGTAGGCGGAGAAGTTCTCGCCTACGTCTGGTAGCGGAAAGGAATCGGAAGAAGCTATGTCGCGTATTGGCAAGCTCCCCATCACGGTTCCCGCCGGCGTGGACGTCACCATCGACGGCCGTACGGTCTCGGTCAAGGGCCCCAAGGGCACCCTGACCCACACCGTCGCTTCGCCGATCGACATCGCCAAGGGTGAGGACGGCGTTCTCAACGTCACCCGCCCCAACGACGAGCGTCAGAACAAGGCCCTGCACGGCCTGTCCCGCACGCTGGTGGCGAACATGATCACCGGCGTGACCGAGGGTTACGTGAAGAAGCTCGAAATCAGTGGTGTCGGTTACCGCGTCGCGGCCAAGGGTTCCAACCTTGAGTTCGCGCTCGGCTACAGCCACTCGATCACGGTCGAGGCGCCCGAGGGCATCTCGTTCAAGGTCGAGAACCCGACCCACTTCTCGGTCGAGGGCATCGACAAGCAGAAGGTCGGCGAGGTTGCGGCCAACATCCGCAAGCTGCGCAAGCCCGACCCGTACAAGGCCAAGGGCGTCAAGTACGAGGGCGAAGTCATCCGGCGCAAGGTCGGAAAGGCGGGTAAGTAAGCCATGGCATACGGTACGAAGATCGCTAAGGGCGACGCTTACAAGCGTGCTGCCATCAAGCGTCGTCACATCCGCATCCGGAAGCACATTTCCGGTACGGCTGAGCGTCCGCGCCTGGTCGTGACCCGCTCCAACCGCCACATCGTGGCCCAGGTCATCGACGACATCAAGGGTCACACCCTGGCGTCGGCGTCGACCCTGGACACCTCGATCCGCGGCGGCGAGAGCGACAAGTCCGCGCAGGCCAAGTCGGTCGGCGCCCTGGTCGCCGAGCGCGCCAAGGCCGCCGGTGTCGAGGCTGTCGTATTCGACCGCGGTGGCAATCAGTACGCGGGGCGCATCGCCGCCCTGGCGGACGCCGCCCGCGAAGCCGGACTGAAGTTCTAGTCGCTTCCGTAGCTAGCGGAAAGAGAGAGGTAATCCAATGGCTGGACCCCAGCGCCGTGGAAGCGGTGCCGGTGGCGGCGAGCGGCGGGACCGGAAGGGCCGTGACGGCGGCGCTGCTGCCGCCGAGAAGACCGCGTACGTTGAGCGCGTAGTCGCGATCAACCGCGTCGCCAAGGTTGTCAAGGGTGGTCGTCGCTTCAGCTTCACCGCGCTCGTCGTGGTGGGCGACGGTGACGGCACCGTCGGTGTCGGTTACGGCAAGGCCAAGGAGGTGCCGGCCGCGATCGCCAAGGGTGTTGAAGAGGCCAAGAAGCACTTCTTCAAGGTCCCCCGTATCCAGGGCACCATCCCGCACCCGATCACGGGCGAGAAGGCCGCGGGCGTCGTCCTGCTCAAGCCTGCCTCCCCCGGTACCGGCGTTATCGCCGGTGGCCCGGTGCGAGCTGTCCTGGAGTGCGCCGGCGTGCACGACATCCTGTCGAAGTCGCTCGGCTCGTCCAACGCGATCAACATCGTGCACGCGACCGTGGCGGCCCTCAAGGGCCTGCAGCGTCCCGAGGAGATCGCGGCCCGCCGCGGTCTGCCCCTCGAGGACGTCGCCCCTGCGGCTCTCCTTCGTGCACGTGCCGGGGCGGGTGCGTAATGGCTCGCCTCAAGGTCACGCAGACGAAGTCGTACATCGGCAGCAAGCAGAACCACCGTGACACACTGCGGTCCCTTGGTCTCAAGGGGATCAACACCGTGGTCGTCAAGGAGGACCGCCCCGAGTTCCGCGGAATGGTGCACACCGTCCGCCACCTCGTGACGGTTGAGGAGGTCGACTGATCATGGCGGAGAACAACCCGCTCAAGATCCACAACCTCCGTCCCGCCCCGGGCGCCAAGACCGCCAAGACCCGTGTGGGTCGTGGTGAGGCGTCGAAGGGTAAGACGGCCGGTCGTGGAACCAAGGGTACGAAGGCCCGTTACCAGGTTCCGGAGCGCTTCGAGGGTGGCCAGATGCCCCTCCACATGCGTCTTCCGAAGCTCAAGGGCTTCCGCAACCCGTTCAAGACCGAGTACCAGGTCGTGAACCTCGACAAGCTGGCGTCCCTGTACCCGGAAGGTGGCGAGGTCACCGTAGAGGGTCTCGTCGCCAACGGTGCCGTTCGCAAGAACAGCCTCGTCAAGGTCCTCGGCCAGGGCGAGATCTCCGTGGCGCTGCAGGTGACGGTGGACGCCGTCTCCGGTTCCGCCAAGGAGAAGATCACCGCCGCTGGCGGTACCGTCACCGAGCTCGTCTGAGCGCGATGACATAAGCGATCCCGACCGGGGATACCCCATAACGGGGTATCCCCGGTTGGTCGTTCCACGGGGGCAGAGTCGCCGGTAAGGTGGCCTGCACTGTTCTTATTCGTCGAACCTCAAGACCGTCACCCTTGACGCACTGGCGCGGGGGTCGCAGGAGGCACCGTGCTCACCGCGTTCGCCCGGGCGTTCAGGACGCCCGACCTGCGCAAGAAGCTGCTCTTCACGCTGGGCATCATCGTGGTCTACCGGGTCGGTACCCACGTCCCGATCCCCGGCGTCAACTACACGGCCGTACAGCAGTGTGTGACCGAGGCCTCCGGCAACCAGGGCCTCTTCGGACTGGTCAACATGTTCTCCGGCGGTGCGCTGCTGCAGATCACGGTCTTCGCGCTCGGCATCATGCCGTACATCACGGCGAGCATCATTCTTCAGCTGCTGACCGTGGTGATCCCGCGTCTGGAGGCCCTCAAGAAGGAGGGCCAGGCCGGTACGGCGAAGATCACGCAGTACACGCGCTATCTGACCGTGGCGCTCGCCATCCTGCAGGGCACCGGCCTGGTGGCCACCGCCCGCAGCGGCGCCCTCTTCTCCGGCTGCACGGTCGCGACGAGCATCGTCCCGGACCGTGCCATCTTCACGACCATCACCATGGTCGTCACCATGACCGCCGGCACCGGCGTCGTGATGTGGCTCGGCGAGCTCATCACCGACCGCGGCATCGGCAACGGCATGTCGATCCTGATGTTCATCTCGATCGCGGCCACCTTCCCGTCCGCGCTGTGGGCCATCAAGAAGCAGGGCACGCTGGCCGACGGCTGGATCGAGTTCGGCACCGTCATCCTCGTCGGCCTCGTCATGGTCGGCCTGGTGGTCTTCGTCGAACAGGCCCAGCGCCGCATCCCCGTCCAGTACGCGAAGCGCATGATCGGCCGCCGTTCCTACGGCGGTACGTCGACCTACATCCCGCTGAAGGTCAATCAGGCGGGTGTGATTCCCGTCATCTTCGCGTCCTCGCTGCTCTACATCCCGGCTCTGGTCGCGCAGTTCTCCAGCGGAGACTCCGCCTGGAAGACCTGGGTGACACAGAACCTGACCAAGGGCGACCACCCGATCTACCTGGTCAGCTACTTCCTCCTCATCGTTTTCTTCGCGTTCTTCTACGTGGCGATCTCGTTCAACCCCGAGGAAGTCGCCGACAACATGAAGAAGTATGGTGGCTTCATCCCGGGCATCCGGGCTGGCCGGCCCACCGCTGAGTACCTGAGTTACGTACTCAACCGGATCACCTGGCCGGGTTCGCTGTATCTGGGTCTGATCGCTCTCGTACCGACGATGGCGTTGGTCGGTTTCAACGCAAGCGGCAACTTCCCGTTCGGCGGGACCAGCATCCTCATCATCGTGGGTGTCGGTCTCGAGACGGTGAAGCAGATCGAGAGCCAGCTCCAGCAGCGCAATTACGAAGGGTTCCTCCGCTGATGCGAATCGTCCTCGTCGGGCCGCCGGGTGCCGGTAAGGGAACGCAGGCTGTGCGACTGGCCAAGACGCTGCACATCCCGCACATCTCCACCGGCGATCTCTTCCGTGCCAACATCAGTCAGGCCACGGAACTCGGCAAACTGGCGAAGTCCTACATGGACGCGGGCAACCTGGTCCCGGACGAGGTCACCATCGCGATGGCCAAGGACCGCATGGAGCAGCCGGACGCTGTCAACGGCTTTCTCCTGGACGGTTTTCCGCGCAATGTGTCGCAGGCCGAGGCGCTGGACGAACTGCTGAAGACCGAGGGCATCAAGCTGGACGCGGTGCTGGACCTGGAGGTCTCCGAGGAAGAGGTGGTCAAGCGCATCGCCGGCCGCCGCATCTGCCGGAAGGACTCCAGCCACGTCTTCCACGTGACGTACAGCCCGCCCAAGCAGGACGGTGTCTGTGACACCTGCGGCGGCGAGCTGTACCAGCGCGACGACGACTCCGAGGACACGGTCCGCACCCGGCTGGAGGTCTACCACACGCAGACCGAGCCGATCATCGACTACTACAAGGCCCAGGGCCTGGTGGTCACGATCTCCTCGCTCGGCCCGGTGGACGAGATCACCCAGCGCGCGCTGGACGCGCTGAAGCGCGACGACGACAAGTAGTCGCCCGGCAGAACCGGCCGCGGTGCCCCCAGGGGCGTCGCGGCCGTACTGTTGTGTACAGCCATATCCCATGTGACGCGGAAGACGGAGAGCGCAGGCCCCCATGGTGCAGATCAAGACCCCCGAGCAGATCGTCAAGATGCGCGAGGCGGGGCTGGTCGTCGCCGCGATCCACGCGGCAACGCGTGAAGCGGCCGTACCCGGCGCGAGCACGAAGGATCTGGACGAGGTCGCCCGCAAGGTCCTCGCCGACCACAACGCGAAGCCCAACTTCCTCGGCTACGGCGGCTTCCCGGCCACCATCTGCACCTCGGTGAACGAGGTCGTCGTCCACGGCATCCCGTCCGACGAGGTGGTGCTGAAGGACGGCGACATCATCTCCATCGACTGCGGCGCGATCATCGACGGCTGGCACGGCGACGCGGCGTACACCGCGTTCGTCGGCTCCGGCCACGCCCCGGAACTCATCGAGCTCTCCCGGGTGACCGAGGAGTCGATGTGGGCCGGCATCGCCGCGATGAAGCTGGGCAACCGGCTCGTCGACATCTCCCGCGCCATCGAGACGTACATCCGCCGCCAGCCGAAGCCGGGCGGCGGCAAGTACGGGATCGTCGAGGACTACGGCGGTCACGGCATCGGCACCGAGATGCACATGGACCCGCATCTGCTGAACTACGTGGAGAAGCGGCGGGGCAAGGGGCCGAAGCTGATTCCCGGGTTCTGCCTGGCGATCGAGCCGATGGTGTCGCTCGGTACGCCGAAGACCGAGGTGCTGTCCGACGACTGGACGGTGATCACGACCGACGGGACGTGGTCGTCGCACTGGGAGCACTCGGTTGCCCTGACCGAGGAGGGGCCGCTGGTACTGACGGCTCCCGACGGGGGTAAGGCGAAGCTGGCTGAGCACGGGATCACGGCTGCGCCGGATCCCGTTGCGTAGTTTCGGCCGCGGGCCCGGTGGGGGTTGGTCGCGCAGTTCCCCGCGCCCCTTCAGGGCGCTTCTCTCAGGGCGCTGCAGAGCCCCGCGTGCTTAATGATCTCTGGACCGGGGCATCCTCCATCGATTCGTCTTTCCGAGGGCCCTGACGTAGACTGACTCGTCGGCTCTCGTGCACCCGCATGTCCGCATGCACCCCGCAAGGGGAACGCACTGAGTCGATCAAGGTAGTCGATTCGAAGGGCGAAGCGTGGCCAAGAAGCAAGGTGCCATCGAGATCGAGGGCACTGTCGTCGAGTCTCTTCCGAACGCCATGTTCAAGGTCGAGCTCCAGAACGGCCACCAGGTCCTGGCACACATCAGCGGCAAGATGCGTATGCACTACATCCGTATCCTCCCTGACGACCGGGTCGTGGTGGAGCTGTCTCCGTACGACCTCACGCGTGGCCGGATCGTCTACCGCTACAAGTAGATCTTGCCCAGGTTCCGCGCGAGCGGTGCCGAAAGCAACTGACCCGGAGAACCTCACCAATGAAGGTCAAGCCGAGCGTCAAGAAGATCTGCGACAAGTGCAGGGTGATCCGCCGTCACGGTCGGGTCATGGTCATCTGCGAGAACCCGCGCCACAAGCAGCGCCAGGGCTGACGCACGACCTTCCCTCTGCATCTTTTCGCAGAGTTTCGCGCGACGCGAGCAGTACATGTTCATACGCAGGACCCGGGCGTAGTAGGCGCCCGACACCCCCGGCTCGGAGGCTGGGGACCCACGCCGTACCAAATCTTCGACAGAAGAGGCCGGCGGCTGGGATCCGGTTCTGCGGAAGACCTCCGAAGATCAACTGGAGCCATTGAATGGCACGCGTTTCCGGTGTCGACATCCCGCGCGAAAAGCGCGTGGAGGTCGCCCTCACCTACGTGTTCGGCATTGGTCGGACCCTTTCCCAGCTGACGCTGGCCGAGACCGGCATCGACCCCAACACCCGCGTTCGCGACCTCTCGGAAGAGCAGCTCGTCGCGATTCGTGAGTACGTCGACGCCAACATCAAGACCGAGGGTGACCTCCGTCGCGAGATCCAGGCCGACATCCGCCGCAAGGTGGAGATCGGCTGCTACCAGGGTCTCCGTCACCGTCGTGGTCTGCCCGTTCGCGGTCAGCGCACCAGCACGAACGCTCGTACCCGCAAGGGTCCGCGTCGCGCCATCGCCGGCAAGAAGAAGCCGGGCAAGAAGTAGTCCACAGCGGACAACGCTTCACCAGCGGTCTTCGCTGTAGGACCGACCACCTCCCCGTAGGAGTAATAGATGCCCCCCAAGGGTCGTCAGGGCGCTGCCAAGAAGGTGCGCCGCAAGGAAAAGAAGAACGTCGCTCACGGCCACGCGCACATCAAGAGCACGTTCAACAACACGATCGTCTCGATCACGGACCCCTCGGGCAACGTGATCTCCTGGGCCTCCGCCGGCCACGTCGGCTTCAAGGGCTCGCGCAAGTCCACCCCGTTCGCCGCGCAGATGGCCGCCGAGTCGGCTGCCCGTCGCGCGCAGGAGCACGGCATGCGCAAGGTCGACGTCTTCGTGAAGGGCCCGGGCTCCGGTCGCGAGACCGCGATCCGCTCCCTCCAGGCCACCGGTCTTGAGGTCGGCTCCATCCAGGACGTCACCCCCACCCCGCACAACGGCTGCCGTCCGCCGAAGCGCCGCCGCGTCTGACGCACGGTTGTCTTGAGGATGCGGGCGGTACGGCACTTCGGTGCCGTATCGCCCGTACCCTTGTAGGAACAGCAGGACATCAAATAGTGGGTGTCCATGACTGAAGGAATCACCTCATGCTGATCGCTCAGCGTCCGTCTCTGACCGAAGAGGTCGTTGACGAGTTCCGTTCGCGGTTCGTGATCGAGCCGCTGGAGCCCGGCTTCGGCTACACCCTCGGCAACTCCCTCCGTCGTACGCTCCTCTCCTCGATCCCCGGAGCCGCTGTCACCAGCATCCGGATCGACGGCGTTCTGCACGAGTTCACCACCGTGCCGGGCGTCAAGGAGGACGTCACCGACCTGATCCTCAACATCAAGCAGCTGGTCGTGAGCAGTGAGCACGACGAGCCGGTCGTGATGTACCTGCGCAAGCAGGGTCCGGGTCTGGTCACCGCCGCCGACATCGCGCCCCCGGCCGGTGTCGAGGTGCACAACCCCGACCTCGTCCTCGCCACGCTCAACGGCAAGGGCAAGCTGGAGATGGAGCTGACGGTCGAGCGTGGCCGCGGCTACGTCTCCGCCGTGCAGAACAAGCAGGTGGGTCAGGAGATCGGCCGTATCCCGGTCGACTCGATCTACTCGCCGGTGCTGAAGGTCACATACAAGGTCGAGGCGACGCGTGTCGAGCAGCGCACCGACTTCGACAAGCTGATCGTCGACGTCGAGACCAAGCAGGCGATGCGTCCCCGTGACGCGATGGCGTCGGCCGGCAAGACCCTGGTGGAGCTGTTCGGTCTCGCCCGCGAGCTGAACATCGACGCCGAGGGCATCGACATGGGCCCGTCCCCGACGGACGCCGCCCTGGCCGCCGACCTCGCCCTGCCGATCGAGGAGCTGGAACTCACCGTCCGCTCCTACAACTGCCTCAAGCGCGAGGGCATCCACTCCGTGGGTGAGCTCGTGGCTCGTTCCGAGGCCGACCTCCTGGACATCCGCAACTTCGGTGCGAAGTCCATCGACGAGGTCAAGGCGAAGCTGGCCGGCATGGGCCTGGCGCTGAAGGACAGCCCGCCCGGATTCGACCCGACGGCCGCTGCCGACGCCTTCGGCGCCGACGACGACGTGGACGCGGGTTTTGTGGAGACCGAGCAGTACTGATCGGTTGTTGCCGGTGAGCGTCCGCTCACCGGGTCCTGACCCCGGTACCTCATACGGCCGGGGCAGATACCAAGGAGAAAGAAATGCCGAAGCCCACCAAGGGTGCCCGTCTGGGCGGCAGCGCCGCGCATGAGAAGCTGCTCATCGCGAACCTCGCGAAGAGCCTCTTCGAGCACGGCCGTATCACCACCACCGAGGCGAAGGCCCGCAAGCTGCGGCCCTACGCCGAGCGTCTGGTCACCAAGGCGAAGAAGGGCGACCTTCACAACCGCCGTCAGGTGCTCCAGGTGATCACGGACAAGAGCGTCGTCCACACGCTCTTCACCGAGATCGGCCCGCGCTACGAGAACCGTCCCGGTGGCTACACCCGTATCACCAAGATCGGTAACCGTCGTGGCGACAACGCGCCCATGGCTGTCATCGAGCTCGTCGAGGCGCTGACTGTCGCACAGGCCGCGACGGGTGAGGCCGAGGCGGCGACGAAGCGTGCCGCGAAGGACGCCGAGGCTGTTGTCGAGGCTCCGGTTGAGGACGCGAAGCCGGCTGAGGTTGAGGCCGACGAAGAGGCCAAGGACGCGTAACGCCGTTTTTGGCTGACCCGCCGTCGTGGCTGGTCGCGCAGTTCCCCGCGCCCCTGAAGGGGCGCTCCAGTGGGCCCGCTCCTTTTGGAGCGGGCCCGCTTTTGTGTAGGTGAAAGGATCTCGGTGTGAGTGATGACGTAGCGGCCGGGTTTGTTCGTGTGCGGCTGGACCTCTCCTACGACGGGACCGCGTTCTCCGGGTGGGCCAAACAGGCCGGGGGGCGGCGGACCGTGCAGGGGGAGGTCGAGGACGCGTTGCGGACCGTGACTCGGTCGGGGGCTGCGGCGTACGACCTGACTGTTGCCGGGCGGACCGATGCCGGGGTGCATGCGCGGGGGCAGGTGGCGCATGTCGATCTGCCGGTGGAGGTGTGGGCCGAGCACCGGGAGAAGCTGCTCAAGCGGCTCGCGGGGCGGCTGCCGAAGGACGTGCGGGTGTGGGGGGTCGCGGAGGCTCCCGAGGGCTTCAACGCGCGGTTCGCGGCGCTGTGGCGGCGCTATGTGTACCGCGTTGGGGACCGGCCGGGGGGAGTGGACCCCCTGCTGCGGAACCATGTGCTGTGGCACGACTGGGAGTTGGACGTCGACGTGATGGATGCCGCCGCCAAGTCCCTTGTGGGGGAACATGACTTCGCCGCTTATGCGAAGAAGCGTGAAGGGGCGACGACGATCCGGGAGATCCTCGACTTCGGGGTGCGGCGGCGGGGCGACGGTGTCGTCGAGATCGAGGTCCGGGCCGATGCCTTCTGCCACAACCAAGTGCGGTCCATGGTGGGGGCGTTGCTGTTCGTCGGCGACGGGCACCGGGGTGCGGACTGGCCGCGGAAGGTGCTGGACGCGGGGGTGCGGGACAGTGCCGTGCATGTCGTACGGCCGCACGGGCTGACGCTGGAGGAGGTCGCGTACCCGGCGGACGAGCTGCTGGCGGAGC
Source organism: Streptomyces sp. NPDC001100 (assembly GCF_053598575.1). Taxonomy (NCBI): domain Bacteria; kingdom Bacillati; phylum Actinomycetota; class Actinomycetes; order Kitasatosporales; family Streptomycetaceae; genus Streptomyces; species Streptomyces sp. NPDC001100. The sequence continues at coordinate 24,602 of NZ_JBSFKO010000036.1, read as the reverse complement.
GGCAGCTGCAGGCCCGCCGGGTACGGGGGTCGTGAACTGATCAGCCGGCCAGAGCCTTCCGCAGGGTCGGCTTGAGGTAGGGCGCCAGGGACTTCGCGTAGCCGGCCGTGATGTGGCTGGAGTCGAAGTAGACGATCTGGTGGGAGATCACCGTCGGGCAGACGCCGCTCGCGCAGAACGCGGGCAGCACGTCGATGACCTCGGCGCCGTGCCGTACGGCCACCTTCTGCTCGGTGGCCCGGAACTCGGGGAACTGGATCGCCGCGTCCTGCTTGGGGTTGCAGGCGGGGACGTCGTCGGTGTGGGTGGCGAGGCAGTCCGGGACGTTCCGGCCGGGCTGGGGTGTGTCCGTGATGTAGATGAGCTTGGCGCCGGACGCCTCCAGGACCTTGAAGGCCTTCTCCGCGCCGGACTCCGTCACCTCCTGGCGGATACGGCTGGTGACGACGACGACCTCGGGGTGGAGTGTCTTGATCTCCTCGAACGCCGACTGCCGCCAGCTGTCGCACTCGGAGTACTCGCGGTTCAGCTCGGGGTTGGTGATCGAGTAGATCTCGGGGGAGCAGCCGCCCTTCGCCATGGTCACCACCTTGGTGTGCAGCTGCCGGCCGAGCTGGTGGAAGGCGTCGCCCCACTGCCAGGCGTGCGAGTCGCCGATGACGACCGTCGTGGTCCTGCCCGCGGTGTCGCCGATGACGCAGTTGTCGCGCATGACGAACTTCTTGACGTCGGTGTCGTCGATGCAGCCGTAGTGGGTGTGGTCCTCCTTGGAGTTCGGGAGGGCGTTGAGGGTGGTCGCCGAGAGCTTCTTCTGCAGTACGGAGCTCTTCACCGAGTCGGCGTCGGAGTAGCCGACGCTGCCCGAGTCGGCGACGGAGCCCGAGGTCGAGAGGTTCAGCGGGGCGACCATCGCGAAGGCCATGGCCCCGGCCGCGGTGGCGATGGCGGTGGCGCCGGTGAGGATGCCCTTCCAGGGGCGGGCGACCAGTTCCTTGTTCGTCCTGAAGCGGAGTTCGAAGGCGTAGTACATGAGGATCGCGAGGAAGAAGGACAGGAAGACGACGCGGAAGCGGTCCGAGTACGACATGTCCCGGCCCACGATGTCCGGCCAGAGGATGAGGATCGGCCAGTGCCAGAGGTACCAGCCGTAGCTGACGTTGCCGATGAAGTTGAACACCGGGTTGTCCAGCAGCCGTTCCACGCCCAGGCGGGGAGCCGCGCAGCCGCCGGCGATGATCATGCAGGCGCCGAGCACCGGGCCGCCCACCGCGTATCCGGGCAGGGGCGTCTCCTTGGTGATGAGGAGCGCGGTGCCGATCGTGGTGACGAGGCCCAGCCAGGAGACGACGCCCGCGAGAGCGACGTTCATGCGGGACAGGAGGGGCGCGCTCAGGGCGAGGAGGATGCCGGAGGCGAGCTCCCAGATGCGGGTCTGGGTGCCGAAGTAGGCGAGGGGCTGGTTCGAGACGGTCTGCTTGACGGACAGGTACAGCGAGCCGGCGATCACGGCCATCAGGAACACGGCGACCAGGGCGCGGTTGCGGAAGATCAGGCGGCTGAGCCAGGCCACGGCGACGAGGGCGAGCGGGGCGGCCAGATAGAACTGCTCCTCGATGCCCAGGGACCAGAAGTGCTGGTACGGGGACTGGGTGCCGTCGTTGGCGAAGTAGTCGGTGCCGGTCTCGGCGAGGCGCCAGTTCATGACGCTGAGCGCCGAGGAGAGACCGTCCTTCATGTCGGAGCGGAACCTGAGCGGGCTGGCGTAGAGCCACGCCAGGGCCGCGGTGACGACGATGACGAGCGCCATGCCCGGGGCGAGCCGGCGCATGCGGCGCGCCCAGAACTTGCTCAGCGACACCTTGCCGGTTCTGTCGATCTCGGCGAGCAGCTGGCTGCCGATCAGGAAGCCGCTCAGCACGAAGCTCACATCCACACCGCCGTGGATGTCGACCAGACCGACGTGCATGGCGACCACCATCATGATGGCGACGGCACGCAGGCCCTGGATGTCCGGCCGGTACTTGCGAAGACGCTCTGTCTGCGGGGCCGTTGTTCGATGGCGGGTGAGGGTCGTCACGGTTCTCCAGTAACTGTCCGGACGGGCCGGTAGGGGCGGGCCGGTGAATTCAGTGGGCCGTCAGGCAGGCGGCGGCCGTGCCGCTGACGCGGACGCCTTGGGCGGGGATGCGGATGCCGCACGACAGCCGCAGCTGGGCGGGCAGTTCGTTCTCCGCGCCGATGTGCGCGTGGCAGCCGACGACGACCTCGCGCAGGAGCGACTCCCGGCCGATCGTGGAGTCGTGGTCCACCACGGATTCGTGGATCCGGGTGCCTTCGGCCACGGTGACGCCGCCGCCGATGATGGAGCGGTCGACGACCACGTGCGGGCCGATGACGGCGCCCGGGCCGATCGTCGAGCCGCCCGTGACGCGGGCGGTCGGGGCGATGGTGGCCGTGGGATGGATCAGGGCCTCGGCGTACCGCTCCACGAGGGGGGAGGTCACCTTGCCGGTGACGAGGTCGGCTGAGCCGTGGACGAAGGCCAGCGGGGTGCCGAGGTCGCGCCAGTAGTCGTCGGTGGTGTGGCCGAGGATGGGCCGGCCCTGGGCGACGAGCTGCGGGAAGGTCTCCTGCTCGACGGAGACCTCGCGGTCGGCCGGGATGGCGTCGAGGACGGACCGGCGGAAGACGTAGCAGCCCGCGTTGATCTGGTCGGTGACGCACTCCTCGGCGGTCTTCGGCTTCTCCAGGAAGGACAGCACCCGGCCGGCCCCGTCGGTGGGGACCAGGCCGAAGGCGCGCGGGTCGGCGACCCGGGTGAGGTGCAGGGTCACGTCCGCTTCCCGGGACTCGTGGAGTTCCACGATGCCGCCCAGGTCGACGCCGGACAGGATGTCGCCGTTGAGGACGAGGACCGGGGCCTCGGGGTCGTCGCCGCGCAGCAGCCGGCCGGCGTTGCGGATCGCGCCGCCGGTGCCGAGCGGTACCTCCTCGACGGCGTAGGAGATCTCCAGGCCCTGGGCGAAGTTCCTGAACTCCTCCTCGAAGAGGCCGGCGAGATAGGAGGTGGCGAACACGACGTGCTCGACGCCGGCGTCCATCAGCTTGGCGATCTGGTGCCGGATGAAGGAGGAGCCCGCCACGCCGAGCAGCGGCTTCGGGGTGTGGTTCGTCAGGGGGCGCAGCCGGGTTCCCTTGCCGCCCACCAGAATGATGGCTTCGCGCATGATTGCCTCGCTCTCGTCAGCCGGCGGTCGTGGTACCGGGACCCGCGTAGTCGGAGGTGAAACAGGACGTGATGGCCTTCTCGGAGAGCGGGCGACCGGCGAAGTCGAGCCGGGAGGCGATCTTGTCGTCGGGTTTGACGTTCGGGTTGGTGTCGAAGTAGATCGACCACCAATAGACGCCGCTCATCTTCCGTTCCTGGACGACCTTGCAGACGGCCGTGTACCAGTTGGCCTGCACCTGCGGGTTGACGGTCCGCTTGGCGTAGAAGTTGCCGGGGGAGTGGTAGGCGCCGTTCATGGCACCGATGCCGGCCTCGGAGATGGTGATCTTCGGCAGCGGGCCGGTGGCCTTCTTGTCCAGCCAGTCGTTCCAGCCGGCGACTAGGGTGCTCACCGACGCGGTGTCCGCGACCTTCACCGGGAAGTACGCGTCGACGCCGAGGTGGCTGACGGGCATGGTGATCGGGCCCTCGACGTAGTTGTCCCAGTTGGCGTCGTAGGCGACCTCGCCGCCGAAGGTCTTCTCGGCGCCGTCCACGAGCGTCTCCCAACGGGGGTCGCCCTCCATGGAGTTGAGCTCGGTGCCGATGACGAAGGTCGCCGCCCGCTCGCTGTGTGCCGCCTTCAGATAGGGCGTCATGAACGCCTTGTAGGAGGCGAACCAGGCGGTGCGGTCGGTGGGCTTGATGTTTCCGCGCCAGCCGCCGTTGGCGGTGTCGAGGGACTTCTCGTCCATGAGCGGCCGTACGGTCGTCCGCAGTCCGGCCTCGTGGAAGATCCGCAGGACCTGGGCGATCCGCTCGGGCGTGGGGGTCTTGTCGCCCCGCCTGATCTCCGTGGACGTACGGGTGCCGGTGTAGAAGGGGAAGCTCAGGCTGATCGAGTTGGCGTGCAGGCCGACCACGTAGTCGGCCTGGGTCCTGGCCTGCTGCTCGATGTACTTGAGGGAGTGCTTGGGGTTGTCCTCCCAGTAGAGCTGGACGCCCCACTGCGGCATGCCCTTCTTCCACTCCTGGGCGACCTTGGCGGGGCTCGCGGCGGCCGGGGCGGAGGCGTCCGAGGTGGTGCCGTCGGCGGTGGGGGTCTTCTTCGCCGCCGTCTGGTCGCCCTTGAGGACGAGGGTCGGCAGCAGCGAGCCGGATTCCCAGCGCAGCGGATGGTCACCGGCGACCAAGGGCACCGCGAGCACGAAGGAGATGACGGATACGGGCAGCACGGCGAGCAGAGGCAGGCGGGCGCGCTTCATGAAGATTCGTTTCTTCTCTTCGGTGTCAGGCGGGCTTGGCGATGACGACGAACTTGTTCTCCTCGCGGCGGACGAACTTCCACAGGCCCTTGATGCCGCCGATGCCTTCGAGCAGGGAGAAGAGGGGCAGCATGAGGAGAACCGCCATGGGCTCCCACCACTTGCGCCTGCCGTTCGCCGAGGCGATCGCGTTGAGCCGCAGCCCTTCCCAGTACGCCCAGATCACATAGGCGAAGCTGATCGACCACAGGATGACGACCGACTGGGTCACGGGCGAGGTGTTCATGTTCCCGATGAACCAGCCGACGAAGATGATCGTGCCGACGTGCTGCAGCGGGCCCAGGATCCAGCTCGTCACGCAGATGGTCAGGAACCAGCGGTAGCGGAGCGGCACCTTGCGGTTGCAGCAGAGGGCGACCAGGCCCCAGGCCCAGCGCTCGCGCTGCTTGATGAAGTCCTTCGCGTTGGCCGGCGAGGCGCCGTAGCAGCGGCCGTTGAACCAGTCGCTGCGGCCGGGGTAGATACGGCAGAACGTCAGCGCCAGGCGGGCGTCCTCGACGATCTCCTTCGGGCCGAAGTCCCAGCCGATCTCGGCCTCGATGGAGGCCCGCAGCACCAGCAGTTCGCCGTGCACGCCCGCGGCCGGGGTGCCGAGGCCGGTGAAGGCGCGGAACCGCGCGATGTCGTCGGCGGGGCGGATGGCGTCGGCGAACCAGGTGAGCAGGCTCACCGCGTTCTCGCGCGGATATGTGAGGATGCCCTGCGCCATGTGCTTGACCTCTTCCGGGGTCGCACGGCGCTGGCGGTTGATGAACTGGGCGAGGGAGGCCGCGGTGTCGGGGCCCACACCGGTGTCGTCGTCCATGTGCAGCACCCACACGTGGTCGAGGGCCTCGCCCTCCTCGATGCGCAGCTCATGGGCGTAGTTGTTGGCGCGGGCCTTGAAGCGGGTGCCGTTCTTGGTCTCGTAGGCCTTCGGCACGGTCACCACCCGGATCAGGGGGGAGGTCGCCGCCAGCGCGTCGATCCGCTCGGCCGCCTCGCAGCCCTCCTCGGTGAGGACGTCCACGCGCATGTACGGGAACCACTCGGGGAGGTGCTCCACGTAGGAGAGGACGGACCGCTCCAGGGCCGGGTACGTGTCGTGCCGGCCGATGGTGGGCACGAGCGTGATCAGGAAGTCCTGGTCGACCGGGGCGGGCGGGGTCATCAGATGGGCCTTGCGCAGCCGCCGGCGGATCAGCATGAAGCCCTGGAAGGAGACCAGGACACCGGGTACCGGAAGGGCCCAGCAGATGGTGATCACCCAGGCGAGCGGTGAGTCGCTCGGGGTGTACGACCACAGACTGAAGATGAGCAGGAACACCAGGGGGACGACGAACGGCAGGATCCCCGGCTTCCACGAGGCGGTGCGCTGTGCCAGTTTCGCGTTGTGCCGCGAATGCGGCATACCCCCGTCGACCAGTGTCGTTGTCACGACTGCGGAACTCCCATGAGATCGGTGGTGCGTCGAGGCAGCAGCAGATCTCGGCACGGCACGCTACGCGCGTCGCGCTCACATACTTCGGGTTCTGCCCCCAACGCCTTCATTGGCGTCTCGGCCACTCAGAAGCCCCCCCGGGCGCCCAGAAAACGCTGGCCGAACAGCTGCACGATCCTCGCACACTTGCTTCACGCAAGGAATGCGGGTGTGAAAGGTGTAGTCAAAAGTTAATCAAACTGGCTCTTGTGCAGTGATGTCCATGTATCCGCCGACGCCGTGATCACCTGCGTGGAAGCGTAGGTTCCGCGGACGTCGGCCACCGTGTTCTTTCCCGTCGGCGCGGAGACGTTGGCGTACGACAGCGCCTGCCCCCACACACTCCACAGCACCCAGGGCGTCCGGCTCAGGGTGTGCGGCTGGGCCGCGTTCAGCGGGACGTGGAAGGACTCGGCCATGGTCCGGGGCCTGCGGTACCGCTCCAGACCCCGGTACCAGACCTCCGTCCAGGCGCCCGGCCCGTACGGCTTCTCCGGGGAGCCGCTGTAGTCGTCGACACCGACCACGTCCACATAACGGTCGCCGGGGTAGTAGGCGTGCGGCGACGGGTGGCGCGAGCCGTCCCAGGCGACCGGCGCCCACACGAAGATCAGATTGTGCAGACCGCGCCGGGTGACGAGGTGGTGGTATGCCGTACGCCACAGTTTTTGGTATACGGCCGGATCCTGCCCCGACCACCAGAAGCCGTGGCCCGGCGCCGTGTTCATCTCGTGGTACGGCCGCAGCAGCACCGGCACACCGCGGTCCGCCAGGTAGCCGAGGTGGTCCGCGAGAAAGTCCAGGTCGTGCAGCAGGGCCCGGTGCTCGGCGGTGCCCTCGGTGACGACCCGGGTGAACCAGCCGGGGTCCTTCGCGGCCGGCGAGTTGCTGTGCAGGGTCTGCGGGAAGCCCTTGGTCCCGCTGCCCGGATACGGCTGGTGGAAGGAGAAGCCGACGATGCCCGCCGGTGCGCCCCCGTTGTGCGGCAGCGAGATCTCCGCGCCGCCCGCACCGCAGTCCGCGTGTGTGCCGGAGGGCCGGTAGGAGCCGTCGGCAGCACGGGGCAGGCCCGCCCACACCCCGACCGCGAGATCCACCGCGTCCTCGGCGTACCCCCACAGTCGCCGGCAGCTCGGCCAGGAGCGCGAGTACGAGCGGGACTCGCCCACCGCCCAGCCCGGCCGGCCGTACCCGGGTCCCAGGTCCAGCTCCACGAAGCCGGGCAGTCGGCCGGTGATGTCCTGGGCCTTCTTGTAGTAGTAGCCCGGCTGCTTCGGGCCCCGGTAGTCGCCGTACGCTAAGTTGTACCGCTCGTTCTGCAGCTCCACGTGCTGGCCGATGACCGTCCGGGAGGCCTCGCCGCGCCGGGCCCTGTTCTCCAAGCCGGCCAGCAGCGCGTAGACGTTCCGGGCCGCGGGCGTCGCCTCCGGGTCCCGGTCGCGCAGGTCCGTGGGGACCTCGCCCGGTTCCTGCCCGGCGGACTCGTGCCGGGTCGCCCACCAGGCCAGCGGGGCGAGTGCGGCGGCGGACACCCCCGCCCCGATGAGCTGAACCCGCCCACGCATCCGCATGATCCCCGACCCCTCCCCGACCGACCCCGGGGTGATTCTGCCCCGGATCGGGAGAAGGCGGCCGGCGCGGGCGCTAGTTCTGCGCCGCCGCCGAGGCCTGCGCCTCGCCCCGCCTGCCGATCTGGCGGAAGGCGAACTCGGCCAGGTCGTCGCCGATGGTGAAGACCTGGGTGTCCTTCGTCGTCACGTCCGTGCCGTTGGTGAAGCCGGCGATCGTGAAGTAGGCGTAGCGGCCGTAGGAGTTGGTGGTCGTGCGGCACACCGCGCCGTCGCAGAACGGCTTGACGCCCTTGCCGGACAGCGAGCGGATGATGGCCTTCTTGTCCGCCTGGGTCTTGACCTTCGTCGCCTGGGCCTCGGAGTCGAAGACGGCCACGCCGACCGTCACCGCGACATTGCCCTTGGTGTAGGTGACGCGCATCAGGCGGGTGCAGCTGTTGGCCGTGAGGACCTTCGGGAGGGTCGACTGGGCGGCCGAGGCACAGTTGGTGGTGTCGGCCGTCGGGCCCTTCTTGTACACGGTCGAGCCCATGGTCAACTGCGTGCCGGGGAACAGGAGTTCCGCGCTGAGCGGCGCGGTGTCCTTGGCCTTGCTGGAGATGAACTCCTTCGGGTCCAGCGGCGGCGGCGCGCTGGTCGGTGCGAAGGACGGCGAGGTGGCGCCGACGCTCGGCAGGGACCCGCTCGCGGGCAGGTTCGTCGGCTTCCCAGACGCCGTGTCGTCGCCGTTCGCCGACATCACGGCCATGGCCACGGCCGTCCCGACGGCTATCGTCGCGACCGCGCCGCCGCCTATGAGCAGCACTCTCTTGCGCCGGTTGCGCGTCTCCGCCCGGTCGGCGAGCGCGGCCCAGTCCGGGGTCTCGTCGTCGACGTTGCCGCCCCACGGCTGCTGCGATTGCGGTTTCCAGGGATCCCACTGGGACTGGGGTCCCCCCTGCCCGAAGCTCATGGGTCGCATCCTAGACGGGGCGACGCGTGTGCACGCCCGTCTCAATGAGCCCTGGAGCAACAGACGTTGAGGCTGTCACGGTACGTGCCCGATCGATCGCTGTGCGCTGCCGGCCGGAGTGCTCCGGCCCCGTTTTGACCCGTCCGGGGCAGCGCGAGTACTCTTGCGGTTTGTTATACGTATCGGCTTGGTCGTTCTCACACGAGAAGTCCTTACGTAGGTTCCCTGGAGCAGTTACCAGTGGGCGGCATACGGGCGCTGGACCCGGCAGTGTCGTCCCCAGCTGCACGATCGCTTCAGTGATGCCAATTTCAGCACCCATCCACTGAAGAAGAAGGCTGCGAAGTGCGTACGTACAGCCCCAAGCCCGGCGATGTGACTCGCCAGTGGCACGTCATCGACGCGCAGGACATCGTCCTGGGCCGTCTGGCTACCACTGCCGCGAACCTCCTCCGTGGCAAGCACAAGCCGACCTATGCCCCGCACATGGACATGGGCGACTTCGTCATCATCATCAACGCCGACAAGGTTCACCTGTCCGGCAACAAGAAGACCCAGAAGCTGGCGTACCGCCACTCCGGCTACCCGGGTGGTCTGCGCTCCGTCCGCTACGACGAGCTGCTGGCGAAGAACCCCGAGAAGGCCGTCGAGAAGGCCATCAAGGGCATGATCCCCAAGAACACCCTGGGCCGTCAGATGATCAGCAAGCTGAAGGTCTACTCGGGCGACCAGCACCCGCACGCTGCCCAGCAGCCGGTGCCGTTCGAGATCACCCAGGTCGCGCAGTAGTTCCGGCCACACCCCCTAAGACAGAAAAGAATCTGAGGAGAACCGTGGCCGAGACCACCGTTGAGCAGCCGGTCGAAGACACCGAGACCGAGCTCGTCGACATCGAGAGCTACACCACCGAGTCCGAGGTGCCCGTCGAGGGCGAGTACACCTCCGAGTCGCTCGCCGGCCGCTTCGGCGACCCGCAGCCGGCCGCCGGCCTGGGCCGCCGCAAGAACGCCATCGCGCGCGTTCGCATCGTGCCCGGCACCGGCAAGTGGAAGGTCAACGGGCGCACGCTTGAGGACTACTTCCCGAACAAGGTCCACCAGCAGGAAGTCAACGAGCCCTTCAAGGTGCTCGAACTCGACGGCCGCTACGACGTCATCGCCCGCATCTCGGGTGGCGGCGTCTCCGGCCAGGCCGGCGCCCTGCGCCTCGGCGTGGCCCGCGCGCTGAACGAGGCCGACGTGGACAACAACCGCGGCGCCCTGAAGAAGGCCGGTTACCTCCGTCGCGACGACCGTGCGGTCGAGCGCAAGAAGGCCGGTCTCAAGAAGGCCCGCAAGGCTCCGCAGTACAGCAAGCGCTAGATCTCGCCTGCTGTCTGTACTCCGAACGCCCCGGCGGCACGCCACTCGTGCCGTCGGGGCGTTCGTTTATCACAGTCCGGGGCGTATAACGGCACAAGGCGCTCAAAGGCTTGTGTGATCGGATGACCAGGCATCCTATGCCTGGAACGCAGGACTTTCGCCCTGCAGAACTTTCGCCTTCCTCAGGAGGACAAGTGGGACGACTCTTCGGCACGGACGGCGTGCGCGGTGTCGCCAACGCGGATCTGACGGCCGAGCTGGCCCTCGGCCTCTCCGTCGCGGCGGCGCATGTGCTCGCCGAGGCGGGCACGTTCGCAGGCCACCGGGCAACGGCCGTGGTCGGGCGGGATCCGCGCGCGTCCGGGGAGTTCCTGGAGGCCGCCGTGGTCGCCGGCCTCGCCAGCTCGGGAGTGGACGTACTGCTCGTCGGTGTGCTGCCCACCCCCGCGGTGGCGTATCTCACCGGTGTGCTGGGCGCCGACCTCGGTGTGGTGCTCTCCGCGAGCCACAACGCCATGCCCGACAACGGCCTCAAGTTCCTCGCGCGCGGCGGGCACAAGCTCGACGACGAGCTGGAGGACCGGATCGAGAAGGTCTACGAGGAGCACCGCACCGGCGCCCCCTGGGACCGCCCGACCGGCTCGGGCGTCGGCCGGGTCCGGCACTACAACGAAGGCTTCGACCAGTACGTCGCCCATCTCATCGGCGTGCTCCCGAACCGGCTCGACGGGCTGAAGATCGTCCTGGACGAGGCGCACGGCGCCGCCGCCCGCGTGTCCCCGGAGGCCTTCTCCCGGGCCGGTGCCGAGATCGTCACCATCGGCACCGACCCCGACGGCCTCAACATCAACGACGGCTGCGGCTCCACCCACCTCGGGCTGCTCAAGGCCGCCGTCGTCGAGCACGGCGCCGATTTCGGCATCGCGCACGACGGGGACGCCGACCGCTGCCTGGCCGTGGACCACACCGGCGAAGAGGTCGACGGGGACCAGATCATGGCCGTGCTCGCGCTGGCGATGCGGGAGCGTTCCGCACTGCGCTCCGACACCGTCGTCGCGACCGTCATGTCGAACCTCGGCTTCAAACTGGCCATGGAGCGCGAGGGCCTCACCCTCGTCCAGACCGCGGTCGGCGACCGCTACGTCCTGGAGGAGATGAAGGAGCACGGCTACGCGCTGGGCGGCGAGCAGTCCGGCCACGTCATCATCCTCGACCACGCCACCACCGGCGACGGCACGCTGACCGGCCTGATGCTGGCGGCCCGGGTCGCCGAGACCGGCCGTACGCTCAAGGACCTCGCGTCCGTGATGGTGCGGCTGCCGCAGGTGCTCATCAACGTGCCGGACGTGGACCGGACCCGGGTGGGTACGTCCGCGGACCTGGCGGCCGCGGTCGCCGAGGCCGAGCGTGAACTCGGGTCCACGGGGCGGGTGTTGCTGCGGCCGTCCGGTACCGAGCCGTTGGTGCGGGTGATGGTCGAGGCCGCTGATATCGACCAGGCGCGGTCGGTGGCGGGGCGGTTGGCCGACGCGGTCAAGTCGGCGCTGGGCTAAGCCGGTTCGGGGGTGCGCTTGCGCTGCCAGGCCCAGAACGCCTTCTGGGCGAGCAGCGTGAGCGTGCCCGCCAGCACGATGCCGCCGAGGTTGGCGAGGAGCTGCCAGGTGGAGCCCCAAGTCTGGGAGTAGTCGGTGTAGTTGAGGGAGACGGCGGCGTTCGCGGCGGCCGGGACCGTCGTCACCGAGATCGCCACGCCGATCAGGGCACCCGACTTCGCGGACGTGAGGGACAGGGTGCCCGCGATACCGGCCAGGAAGGCGACGACGAAGGACATCCAGTCGGGATTCCAGATGAAGGCCGTGTTGGGCCGGGGCCCATCGATCATCGACCGGTCGAAGAGTCCCAGGACGTCCATCAGCCAACTGAAGCCCGCCGTCAGCGCCATGGCGGCGGCGAACCCGGCCAGCAGCGCCCACAGCGACCGCCACACCAGTCGCGGCGCCCGCTGCACCAACGCCGTCGAGATCCCCGCGAGCGGCCCGAACTCCGGTCCCACGGCCATCGCGCCCACGATCAGGATCGCGTTGTCCAGCATCACGCCGCAGGCCGCGAGCATCGTGGCGACGGACAGGAACGCGACATAGGTGACGTTGAGCGTCGACTCCTCGTGCGTCGCGTCCACCAGGTGCTCCCACAGCACCGCGTCCGCGCCCTCGCCGGGCGCGTCGTCCTCGGCCTTGTCGGCCCGCTCCGACAGCGACAGGTCGATGTTCTCGACGGCGATCGAGCCGGTCCGGTCGACCCCCAACTCCCGCAGCCCGCCGATGAGTTCGTCACCGGCCTCGCGGGCGACATCGCACATCACGACATCGCCGGTCGGGTTGCGGGCGGCGCCGGTCAGCACGACGAGGTGCGTGGTGCCGACGGTCGTCTCGATCAGCCGGACGACGTCGCCGGTCCGGTCGGCGGGGGTGATCAGGCGCAGGTGCAGCATGAAGCACTTCTATCAGGCGGCTCTACAGCTTCCGCAGGCTCAGTCGCCGCACCTTGTGGTCGGCGCCCTTGCGGATGACGAGGGTGGCGCGGCCCCGGGTGGGGGCGATGTTCTCGACCAGGTTGGGCTTGTTGATGGTGCGCCAGAGTGTGCGGGCGTAGTCGACCGCCTCGTCCTCGGAGACCTGGGTGTACTTGCGGAAGTACGAGTCCGGGTTCTGGAACGCGGTGGCCCGCAGCTTCCGGAACCGGTTCAGATACCAGCGCTCGATGTCCTCGGCGCTCGCGTCGACGTACACACTGAAGTCGAAGTAGTCGGCGAGACCGACGCGCGTACGGCCGTCCTTGCCGGGGAGTGCGGGCTGCAGCACGTTCAGCCCCTCCACGATCAGGATGTCGGGGCGCCGGACCGTGAGCCGCTGATCAGGCACGATGTCGTAGATGAGGTGCGAGTAGACGGGTGCCGTGACCTCGTCCTTGCCCGCCTTGATGTCGGCGACGAAACGGGTGAGCGCACGGCGGTCGTACGACTCCGGGAAGCCCTTGCGCGACATGAGCCCGCGGGCTTCGAGATCGCGGGTGGGGAGCAGGAACCCGTCGGTGGTCACCAGCTCGACGCGGGGATGCTCGGGCCAGCGGGAGAGCAGCGCCTGGAGGAGACGCGCCACGGTCGACTTTCCTACGGCCACCGACCCCGCGACGCCTATCACGAACGGGGTGCCGGACTGGGAGCCCTGTTCGCCCAGGAAGGTGTTCAGGGCGCTTCTGAGGCCGTCCGTGGCGCCGACGTAGAGGTTGAGGAGTCTGGACAGCGGGAGGTAGATGTCCCGCACCTCGTCGAGGTCGATGACATCACCGAGGCCGCGCAGCTTCTCGACCTCGTCGGCGGTGAGCGGCAGCGGCGTCTTGTCGCGCAGCGCGCTCCACTCGGCTCGGGTGAGGTCGACGTAGGGAGTCGCCTCCGGCTTGTGCCGGTGGGCGCTCCGGGGCATCGGGGAGACCGGAGAGATCACAGTCCATTGTTAACGGAGTTTGAACGGGGTGGTGGGTGGGGTGCGTCACCCCGGGTGTCCGGAAGCCGTAGCAGACGCTGCTTCCGGCGGCCGGAATTTCCGAAATCGGGCACGAAGTGCCGTGTTCGGGCGGGCCTCGGCGCCTAGGCTGCCGCGCATGTGTGGAATCGTGGGATACGTGGGGTCGCAGTCGGCGCTCGATGTGGTGATGGCCGGGCTGAAGCGACTGGAGTACCGGGGCTACGACTCGGCGGGCGTCGCCGTGCTCGCCGACGGCGGGCTGGCGGCGGCCAAGAAGGCCGGGAAACTCGTCAATCTGGAGAAGGAACTGGTCGACCGCCCGCTGCCGGCGGGGTCGACCGGCATCGGGCACACACGCTGGGCCACACACGGCGGCCCGACGGACGCCAACGCCCACCCGCACCTCGACAACGCGGGCCGGGTCGCCGTCGTCCACAACGGCATCATCGAGAACTTCGCCTGCCTGCGCGCCGAGCTGGCCGAGCGCGGGCACGACCTCGCCTCCGACACGGACACCGAGGTGGTCGCGCATCTGCTGGCCGAGGAGTTCTCGGCGTGCGCGGACCTCGCGGAGGCGATGCGGCAGGTGTGCCGGCGGCTGGAGGGCGCGTTCACCCTGGTCGCCGTACACGCGGACGAGCCGGACGTGGTCGTCGGCGCGCGCCGCAACTCGCCGCTCGTGGTCGGCGTCGGCGAGGGCGAGGCCTTTCTCGCCTCCGACGTCGCCGCGTTCATCGCCCACACCCGGTCCGCGATCGAGCTCGGGCAGGACCAGGTGGTCGAGCTGCGCCGCGACGGGGTGACGGTCACCGGTTTCGACGGCGCTCCGGCCGAGGTCCGCTCGTACCACGTCGACTGGGACGCCTCCGCCGCCGAGAAGGGCGGCTACGACTACTTCATGCTCAAGGAGATCGCCGAGCAGCCGAAGGCGGTCGCGGACACGCTGCTCGGCCGGATCGACGCGGCCGGCCTGCTCACGCTGGACGAAGTCCGCATCCCCGTCCATGAGTTGAGGGAGATCGACAAGGTCGTCATCGTCGCCTGCGGTACGGCCTTCCACGCCGGGCTGATCGCCAAGTACGCCATCGAGCACTGGACGCGCATCCCGTGCGAGGTGGAGCTGGCGAGCGAGTTCCGCTACCGGGACCCGATCCTGGGCGCGCGGTCCCTGGTCATCGCCATCTCGCAGTCCGGCGAGACGATGGACACGCTGATGGCGCTGCGGCACGCGAGGGAGCAGGGCTCAAAGGTCCTGGCCATCTGCAACACCAACGGGTCCACGATTCCCCGTGAGTCGGACGCGGTGCTGTACACGCACGCCGGTCCCGAGGTCGCCGTGGCGTCGACGAAGGCGTTCCTGACGCAGCTGGTGGCGTGCTACCTGGTCGCCCTGTATCTCGGCCAGGTGCGGGGCACCAAGTGGGGCGACGAGATCCAGGCCGTCATCCGCGACCTCTCGCAGATCTCCGGCGAGGTCGAACGGGTGCTGGAAACCATGGAGCCGGTAAGGGAGTTGGCGCGATCGGTGGCCGCCAAGAACACCGTGCTCTTCCTGGGACGCCACGTCGGCTACCCCGTCGCTCTCGAAGGCGCCCTGAAACTCAAGGAGTTGGCGTACATGCACGCCGAGGGCTTCGCGGCGGGGGAGCTGAAGCACGGCCCGATCGCACTGATCGAGGAGGGCATGCCGGTGGTGGTCGTCGTTCCCTCCCCGCGCGGCCGTTCCGTCCTCCACGACAAGATCGTGTCAAACATCCAGGAGATCCGGGCGCGGGGCGCGATGACCATCGTGATCGCGGAGGAGGACGACGAGACGGTCGTCCCCTACGCCGACCACCTCATCCGCATCCCCGCCACCCCGACCCTGCTGCAACCCCTGGTCGCCACCGTCCCGTTGCAGGTCTTCGCCTGCGAACTGGCCACGGCCCGCGGCAACGAGGTGGACCAGCCGCGCAACCTGGCGAAGTCGGTGACGGTGGAATGAGCGGCCGTAAGCCAACGGGGCTGCGGGGTGCTCGGCGCTTCGGGTAGGCGAGGTCAGGAAGTGTGACGCTCCGTGCTGAAGTGTCACACTTTCTGGGGTGAGGGTCGCTTCGGGGGTGGCGTAGCGCCCTACCCTGCCTTCTGCACCGCGTTGTCCAGATGCGTGATGACAGCCGCTACGTCGTTGTTCTCGGTGTGGCGGATCAGTTCCAGGGCCGGGCGGACCAGGGCGCCCGGGCGGGCGATCAGGCGGGCCAGTACGGCGGCCCGGATGTCGAGGCGGTCGATGGTGGCCTCGCGTTCCGCTTCGGTCTGGCCGGAGAGGACGACGGTGTTGTGCCAGGCCTCCTGGCGGGACTGGACGATGCTGAAGTCGAGGATCTGTTCGTCGGTGCGGCCGCCGACCTTGTCCAGGAGGGACAGGAGGGGGGACAGGGCGTCCACCGAGTCCTGTACCGCCAGCACCACCCGCGCGAGGATGTCGTTGATCAGCAGGTAGTCGTGCTGGAGGGCGTGGATGTCCGCGCCGGGACTGGTCCGCGCGGCGGCGACGGCGAGGTCCAGGTTGATGTGCGCGTTCACGCCGAGGATCAGGTGCTGGACGATGACGGTGTCGCGGTCGTCCAGCAGTCCGAAGGTCTCGCGCCAGCAGCGCGGTCCGCCGCGGTCGCGGAGCCAGGCGTCGTGGGCCTCGAAGTAGCGGTTGCCGAAGAGGGTGTCGAAACGGTCCATCCGGGGGCCGTCCTCGAACTGTCCCTCGTGGATGGCCTTACGGATCTCGACGGTCACCTGTCGGTACAGGGCCGCGAAGTAGCCGATCCGGTCACCGGTGCGGGTCGCCTCGCGCACGATCTCCGCGAGACCGTCCACAACCTCGTCGATGTTCTGTGCCGCCACGTCCAACTCCCTTTGCCGGAGCCATGGTTCGGACTGCCCAGTCTCACCGATGTCGGCCGCTCCGGTACGGCTCACACACACATGCGTGCTTCACCCCGCCCGCCACCGCTGCTCCACGCCCCCGGTCAGCGGTACCAGCGAAACCCCGTCACCGTCCCCCGGCGTCATCCCCGTCAGGATCGCGATCGCCGGGCGGATCACTCCGTCACTGTCCACCGTGAACCTCAGGTTGTCTCCGTGGCTCCCGTCCACCGAATCGCACTCCCAGATGCCGACCCCCTTGTCCACGGACCCCCGGCTGTCCAGGCACAGGTCGGAGTCGGCGGACGACTGCACCACCCCGCGGGTCGCATCCACGCGCCACAGCTGGGTGCCGGACGAGGTGCAGGGGGCCGTGATCACATCCGTGCCCTCCGTCAGGTCGCCGTCCCGGATGTCCAGGCACCGGCCCGTGGAGGCATTCACGATCCGGGCGTAGGTGCCGTCGGGCGCGTGGGCGGCGGGAGAAGGGGAGGGAGTGGGGCTCGCCGAGCGCGTCGGCTTCGAACTCCGGGTTGGGGACGGCGATTTGGAGGGTGACGTCGACGGCGTCACCGGGACCGTCGCCGTCACCGTCACCTCCGACGGGGTCGACGGGACCGCCGCCGCGCCCGGACGCGGTGAGTCGCCCGGCCGCAGCAGGAAGAACAGCAGCGGCACCAACGCGACGCCCAGCGCCGCCGAGGCCAGCACCAGCCGGCGCGCGGGCGACCAGGTCGAGGGCGCCCAAGTCGCGGGAGTCCCAAGGGGGTTGCCCCTCACCTCGGCACGGTCCCGCAGCGCGTACGACGCCCCCGCCCACGGCAGCAACCCCTCCGCCAGCGTCGCCCGCGGAGCGTCCCGCAGCGCCGTCAGTTCCTCGTACGCGCCCGTGCAGTGGGCGCAGTGCGCCATGTGGGCGTGCAGGTCGGCGCTTTCGCGGGGGTTGTCGGGGCGTACCGACTCCTCGATCAGGCGCCGGAAGTCACCGCAGCGCGGGTCGTCGGAGGCGGCCAGGCGGGACTTCAGGCAGGCCTGGGCCATGGCCTGCAGGGCTCGTTCGGTGCCGTGGACGACGTCCTCGTGGGTGAGGCCGAGGAACGCGGCGGTCACGGTTTCCGGTTCCCGCTCGACGACGCCGTACCAGACCAGGCCCTGGGTGCGGGCGGGGAGGGACTGGAAGGCCGGGAGCATGGTGGGCGTCGGGGCCGCCGTGTTCAGGAGCAGGAGCAGGCCGGAGTCCAGGCCGGCCGAGCGGTCGCCCAGGAACCACGATGTGGCCACCCGCCCTGTCAGCAGCAGGAGTTGGTGCCGCCAGGGGACTCCCGGTTCCACCCCGCGTGCCGTCTCGCGGGCCGCGAGGGTGAACGCCTGCGCCGCCAGCTGCCGTGCCGCCGACTCGCCGGTGGTGCACAGGCGGGCGTAGGACAGCACGGAGGGCTGGTGCCGGGTGCGGAGTTCCTGGAGCGCCGGATAGACCGCGGACGGGCCGGCGCGCAGCAGTTCTGTGAGCCGCGCGTCGGAGGCGTCGGCGGGTGCGCCGCCGTACTCCTCGGAGTGAACCATTCACCCGCCTCCTCGCGCCCGTCCTGACGTACCAGCCAGTTTGCCGGGTGACCATAGTGGTGGAAGAGGACCGGTGGGGAAAGAGGTTTCCGTCAGTAACCCGGTTGCGTCGGGGCGGGGAACGCCTGAGCGCGGCGCACGCACACGCGCGCCGCGCTCAGCACGGGCAACAGGCAGGGAGGTCGACTTCCCCGGAGGGGCGGCCGGCGGTCACTCCTCGACCGTCAGTCCCCTTCGCAGCTTCACCAGTGTCCGCGACAGCAGCCGCGACACATGCATCTGCGAGATGCCCAACTCGTCGCCGATCTCCGACTGCGTCATGTTGGCGACGAAGCGCAGGGAGAGGATCTGCCGGTCCCGCTGCGGGAGTTCGGCGATCAGCGGCTTCAACGACTCGACGTACTCGATGCCTTCGAGCCCGTGGTCCTCGTAGCCGATGCGGTCCGCGAGCGCGCCCTCGGAGTCGTCCTCCTCGGGCTGGGCGTCGAGTGAGCTGGCGGTGTAGGCGTTCGACGCCGCCATGCCCTCGACGACCTCGTCGCGGGAGAGCTTCAGGCGCTCCGCCAGTTCGGCCACGGTGGGGGCGCGGTCGAGCTGCTGGGCCAGTTCGTCGCCGGCCTTGGCCAGGTCGAGCCGGAGTTCCTGCAGTCGGCGCGGGACGCGCACGGACCACGAGGTGTCGCGGAAGAAGCGCTTGATCTCACCGACGATGGTGGGCATCGCGAAGGTGGGGAACTCGACGCCGCGGCTGAGTTCGAAGCGGTCGATCGCCTTGATCAGGCCGATCGTGCCGACCTGGATGATGTCCTCCATCGGCTCGCTGCGCGAGCGGAAGCGGGAGGCGGCGAACTTGACCAGCGCGAGGTTGAGCTCGACGAGCGTGTTGCGGACGTACGAGTACTCGTGCGTCCCCTCTTCGAGGGACTCCAGCCTCTCGAAGAGGGTCTTGGAGAGGGCCCGCGCGTCTACGGCGCCGATCTCGTCGTACGGGGGGATCTCCGGGAGCCCCTCGATGATGGGATTGGGATCCAGTTGTGCCGGTGGGGGTGTCGACGTCGCTGTCGGGGTAGGCGATGCGTCGAGCCGGGGTGACATGGTGTCCTCCATCGTTCTCGGCATATGGCTGCCGGAGCCGGTGCGTGCACTGCGGAGTGCGGCGCCTCCAAAGCCGGTCGTGTCGGTCGGATCGGTCGGATCGGTCGGGCCGATCTGTCGTAATCGCATGTCCAAAAACTTGTTGCTACTAGCCCTACCCGGTTTCCGGAGCCCGCCGCAAGTGCGTTGTGTACCCATATGTCCACTTGTGGGTGGTTGTTCGGGTGTCGGAGAGTGTGAGGAAGGCGTAGTGTTCCAGCGCGAACGTCAACAGCCACGACCTCGGGAGAGAGAGACGGCATGGACCGCGGGACGGTCGGCAGCGCACAGTCTGGCCGGCTTCTGGTCGAGGTGCGGAAACAGGGCCTCAGCGCCGTCGTGACACCGGCGGGTGAGTTGGATCACCACACCGCCGATCTGTTGCGCGAACCGCTGGACGACCTGCTCGCCCATGGGTACGCACGGCTCGTCGTGGACTGCTCACGGCTGGAGTTCTGCGACTCCACGGGCCTGAACGTACTGCTCGGCGCACGCCTGAAGGCGGAAGCCGCGGACGGCGGAGTGCACCTCGCGGGGATGAAGCCCGCGGTGGCGCGCGTATTCGAGATCACAGGGGCGGATGCGGTCTTCACCGTCCACGACACCCTTGAGGCTGCTCTCGCCGACGAATAAGGGGTGTTTTGCCGGTTCGCCCGGGCAGGAGAACATCTGAACCTGTCGGCGACCGGAGCGACGAAAACGCCCATGGCCCACGTACTACCAACTGTTGAACACGTACCGACTCTTGACTCGTGAACCGGTGAATCGGTGAGGTGAAGCGCTGATGAGCACCACCCGGCCCTACCCGCCGGGCGACCGCCCGGAGCCCGGTGGCGCTACGGGGGCGCCCGCGGGGGGCGCTTCCGTGCCGTCCACCGGGGACGACACCGAACCGGCCGTCGGCCGGCACACCCGCAGACTCAGTTTCGCGGGTGAGAGCGGGGTCGTCCCCCTCGCCCGCGACTTCGCCCGCCAGGCCCTGTACGCCTGGGGCTGGCTGCCAGCCGAGGGTGCCGACCGGCGCGCCGCCGCCGAGGACGTGCTCCTCGTGGTCTCCGAGCTGGTCACCAACGCGTGTCTGCACGCCGAAGGGCCGGACGAGATGTGGATCACCTGCGAGAACAAGGTGATCCGGGTCGAGGTCTCCGACCGCGGCACCGGCCAGCCCGCCCCCAGAACCCCGCACCGCGCCGGCCGCCCCGGCGGCCACGGCATGTTCATCGTGCAGCGGCTGTGCCTGGACTGGGGGGTCGTGCGGGCCCCGGGGGTCACCGGAAAGACCGTGTGGGCGGAGCTGGGAGCACCGGCCTAGCGCGGACGGGGCGCGGGCTCCGCACCGACGAGGCCCCCACAAGAAAATCGTTTCCCCGACAACTGACGCACGCCGGATCGTCACAACTCCGGCGTGCGCTTTGCCTTCCCTCCTCACGACCCCGGGCGTACCTTGACGGCCGATCTGATGTGCCGTCAGGAATGAGGGGACCGTGTCGTACCAGAAACGAACCGCAGCGCTCGCGTCCGTCGCGGCCCTGGCCGGCTCGGCGGTATTCATGGCCGCCCCCGCAGCCCGGGCCGACGTGGTCGACGTCAACTACAAGTGCCAGACGCCGATCGGCGTCAAGACCGCCGTCTCGCCGATCGACATCAAGGGCGTCAAGAGCGGCAGCGGCTACAAGCTCACCATGTCCTGGCAGAAGGGCGTCTCCTCCAGCCCCGTCGAACTCGGCAAGGGCGCGATGAGCCCGAGCGCCACCATCAAGGTGGGCGGCGCCGACAGCGGCACGGTCTCCGTCTCGGGCCCCGCCAACGCCGCCGCCATCCCCGCCAACACCCCCATCAAGATCAACGACCTGACCGGCACCTACACCCCGAAGGCCAGCGGCAAGGTCACGTTCACGGCGGCCGTACTCACCATCAAGGCCCTCGGTACGACGACCACGTGCACCCCCACCAACAGCCCCGGCCCGTCCCTCACGCTGGACGTCACGGCGGCGGGCGGATCGTCGGGATCCAGCGGCTCGACCGGAAGCGACACCGGCAGCGGCACGGGCACCGACTCCAGCGGCACGCTTCCCAAGACCGGCCCCGACGACTCGGTCATCGCCCTCGGCACGCTCGGCGGCACGGTGCTGCTCGCCGGCGCGGCAGGCACCCTGTGGTTGACCCGGCGCAACCAGACGGCCCGCGCCCGCCGTTGACAGCCCCCGCACGTCCGCCGTGGAGCCGCCCATGCTGTCGACCGCCCGCGTCCTGTGCCTGTCCCTCCTCGCCGTGCTGACGGCCGCGCCCACCGCCACGGCCGCCGGCGGCTGGTCCCTCGCGCCCGCCGGCGGCGGACGCCCGGCCTGCTACGCCGAGGGCGAGCCCGGTACGACCCTCCAGGACGCGGTGTCCGTGACCAACCCCACCACCCGGCCGGTCACCGTACGACTGCGCGGCACGGGCGTGCCGATCACCCTCGCCGCAACGGCGGTTCGCGTACCCGCCCGCACCCGGGCCGACATCCCGTTCGCGGTGAACGTCCCCGCCACCGCCGCACCCGGCGACCGCACCGGCACGATCGCGGCCCGCGACACGGACGGCCGGGAGGCGACGGTACGACTCCAACTTCACGTCAACGGACCGGAGTTGTCCGCACTGACCGTCGAGCACCTCGCGGTCCACGGCGACCGCATCACCTACGACCTGGTCAACCGCGGCACCACACCCCTCACCCCGAGCCTCGCCGTCCACGCCACCGGCGTCCTCGGCACCCACCTCGACCGAGCCCCGCGCACCCTCCCCGCCCAACTCCCGCCCGGCCGCCGCCTGAAGCTCACCGAACCCTGGCACCACCCCGCCCTCGACGCGGTCGACATCCGCCTCACGGTCACGGCACCGGGCGGCGCCCACGCCACGGCACAGACGTCGGCACGCTTCGTGCCGTGGGGCGCGGCGGCGGGCACCGCGAGTGTGCTGACGGCCGGGGGCGCGCTGCTTCTCGTACGACTACGACTACGACTACGACGTCGTCGGCGCAGTAGGGAAGACGGCGGTCGGGCGGCCGAACCTCCGCGTACGGAAGCCGAGTTGACGGGAGCGGTGATGTGAGCGGCAAGGCGCGGATCTCGGCGCTGGTGGCGGTGGTCGCGCTGCTTCTGCTGCCGTTGGCGGGGGCGACGCCGGTCGCGGCGGCCGACGGACCGAAGGTGACGCTCTCCAAGTCACAGGCGGGGACCGGCGGTTCGATCACCGTCTCGGGCAGCGGCTGGCGGACGCACGCCCTGCTGATGGTGCTGATCTGCGGGCAGGCCACGCCCGCGCGCGGGGTGATCGGCGGCACCAACTCCTGCGCCAACGCGGACGGCCGGGCCGTCACGACCGACGCCAAGGGCGTCTTCAGCAAGAAACTGCCGGTGTCCGAACCGCCGGTGCCCTGCCCGTGCGTGGTGCATGTGGCGACGGTGACGGGGGCGAGCGCGTCGGCGGACGCGGTCTTCCAGGTGGCGGGCCACGCGGTCGAACCACTGCCCGCGGAGCCGTCGACCGGACGGCTGTCGGTCCTCTCCGACACCCGACTGGACGGTTCGAGCGGGCTGCTGACCTGGTTCGGGGCGCCGGCGTCCCGCACGCTGGTCTTCACCGTCGGCAACGCAGGAACGTCGCCCGTGAAGAACCCGGTGTTCCAAGTCGGCACCTCCCACGGGGTGTTCGCGCCGCAGTGGGACGACCAGCAGTTCAGCGGCACGATCGCGCCCGGCGGCAAGGCGGAGATCAAACTCCCGGTCGAACTGTCGGCCGGGGCGCACGGCGACTACAGCGTCTCCCTCAAGTACGGCGGCCGGGTGCTCGCCGAGGAGCCGTGGGGCGTGGCCCGCCCCTGGGGCGTGACCCTGTTCTGGATCCTGCTCTGCGTGGTCGTACCGGCGGCGGTGTTCCGCGTCGGCATGGCCGTGGTGGACCGGATACGGCCGCGCAAGGCGGGCCGCAGCAAGGGCCCGGCCCGGCACCGGGGCCTGCGCCTACGGCTGCGACAGCGGCTGCCCGAACAACTCGCCCTGCGCCTGCCGAAGTCCGGCACGGCCGCACCACCGCACACCACCCCCGTGACCTCGACCCTGCCGTGGTTCACCCCGGACTCCGATCCGGGCACGGCCGGCCGGCTCTCCGCACCGCACGACGACAGTCCGACGAGTCCAACGACTCCCACCAGGAAGGGACTTCAGTGAGAAAGCGAAGGAGAGTCATACCGGCCGGCGGACGGAGGGCGGGTGCGGCGGCCGCCGCGATGATCCTCGGCGGCGCGGGCGTCCTGCTCGGCATGAGTGCCGGGTCCGCGCAGGCCGCCGAGGTGTCCTACGCCACCCACTGCGTGCCGCCCGCGGGCATCGACCCGGTCGACGGCACCACCAAGGTCGAGATCACCGCGCCCGCCACGGCACACGTCGGCGACACGGTCGACATCGTGTGGAAGTTCACGCAGGCCGCGTCCAAGAACCCCGACATCATTGACCTGCCCGCCAACTCCGTTCAGCCGTCGGGGACTTTGAAGGCGGGAGGCGCGCAGACCGCCGACATCGCGATGCTGGGACCGCGCGAGAACCCGGCGATCCCCAAGGGCGGCGCGATGACGCTGTCCGACATGAAGGGCACCCTGAAACTGACGACCGCCGGCCAGGTGACGCTGACACCGGGCGCGTACACGGTCAACGCGTTCGGGACGGACACGAAGTGCGCGCCGACGGTGACGGTTCCGACGTCGGCGACGATCGACGTCACGGCGGGGGGCGGCAGTTCGTCGAGCACATCACCCACCCCCACGGACTCGGCATCCGCATCGGCGTCGGAGTCCGCGTCCGAATCGGCATCCGAGTCCGCGTCGAGCAGTCCCAGCGACTCTGTGTCCGCGAGCTCCAGCGACGGCACCGGCAGCGGCCAGACCGACTTCACGGGCAAGGAGGTCTCCGTCCCGTACGCGTGCAAGACGCCCATCGGTGACAAGAGCGCGACCTCGCCCGTGCAGATCAACGCCAAGAAGGACGGCGGGAGTTACGACCTCACCGTGCAGTTCAACGGCTCCGTGATGGACAGCCCCGCCGACATCCCGGCGAACTCCGTCAGCCCGTCGATGGAGGTGGTCCTCGGCGGCGCCGACAAGGGCACCGTGCATGTGGAGGGACCGACGAACTCCTCCGCCATCAAGTCCGGCGACCCGATCGAGATCCCCGACCTCACCGGCACGTACAAGCCGGGCGCGAGCGGTACGTCGACACTCGCTCCCGGGGTCCTGACGGTGAAGGCCCTCGGCACGACGACGACCTGCACGCCGACCAAGTCCGAGGTCTCCCTGACGCTGGACACCACGGAACAGGCGAGCGGCGCGTCCGGCAGTACGTCGTCTTCTGGCGGTACGTCGACGTCGACCTCGGGCGGGCTGGCGGAGACGGGATCCGACAGTCACGGCGGTCTCAAGGCGCTCGGTCTGGTGTCCGGGACGGCGATCCTGTTGGGTGTGGCGGTGTTTACGTTCCTGCCGGGGCGGAGGCGACTGCGGTAGACAAGTGCGGGTTGGCCACTCGCTTCTTTGTCAGTGTCGGGCTTCCGCGGGCCGAGTAAAGGGCGCTG
>NZ_JBSFKO010000035.1:0-114591 GCF_053598575.1 Streptomyces sp. NPDC001100 | reverse complement strand
CGCGAGACCCACGCCGCCGAAGCCGCCATCACCCTGGCCGTCGACACCCTGCGCACCGCGCTCCACGACCACTGAGACACCAGAAGGAGAGCCCCCCATGTCCACCACTCCCACCGTCCTCCTCGTGCACGGTGCCTTCGCGGACGCCGGCAGCTGGTCCGGTGTCATCGGGGAGCTGCAAAGCCACGGCATCCCCGTACTCGCGCCGTCGAACCCGCTGCGCGGCCTGGCGTCGGACGCGGCGTACATCGCGTCCGTGGCGTCCCAGATCGACGGCCCGGTCGTCCTCGTCGGCCACTCCTACGGCGGTGCTCTGATCACCGTGGCCGGTACCACGGACAACGTCGTCGGTCTGGTCTATGTGGCGGCCTACGTCCTCGAAGAGGGCGAGAGCCTCGGCGAGTTGCAGGGTCGCTTCCCGCTCTCGCCGCTCGTCAGCAACCTCAAGCAGTGGACGTACCCGGTTCCGGGCGGCGCCCCGGCCGTCGAGGTCACCATCGCCGAGGACGCCTTCCCGTCGGTGTTCGCCGCCGACGTGCCCGCGGACGTCACCAAGGTCCTCGCGGCGGCCCAACGCCCGCTGGCCGCCGCGGCGTTCGAGGAGACCGCGGTCACGGCCGCGTGGAAGACGAAGCCCGCCTGGGCGCTGGTCGCCGGGGCGGACGAGGCGATCAACCCCGAGGTCGAACGCTTCGGCGCGAAGCGGGCCGGGGCCACCGTCGTCGAACTCGAAGGCGCCTCGCACGCCGTGGCGGTCTCCCGGCCCAAGGAGGTCGCCGACCTGATCCGGGACGCGGTGCGCGCGACGAGCTGACCTGGCGCGGGGCGGCGCGGCCGGACATCCTTACGGTGTTCGGCCGCGCCATTCCTCGTTCCCCGGTGACCAATGCGGCCGACGCCGCGAGCAGTTCTCCGGCGACGAGCGCGGGTGCCGGGCCCCATGCGACGCAAGGATGCCGGCCGCCGCCACGGGAAACGGCAACCGTTCTGCCGTAGGGCGCTGGTGGGGTCGTAGACGCACAGCCCGGGCCGTGAGGAGGGTGACGGCCGCCGGGACGGTGACCGTCACTCCCGGAGCCGCCGGTGCCATGTGCCGTGGTCGGCGTAGGCCGCCGGGCCCGCCCCTCCGCGGTGGCCGATGCGAAGATCAGGTAGTGGCCGGAGCCCGGTCACCAACACCGTCCGCACGCCATAGGCTCCTTGCCGGCTACCGCTTCGACCCGTACACCGGCTTGAGAAGCGACTGCGTCGGCCCGGCCTCCTGCCCGCTGTGACCGACCGACGTGCACTTCCCCACCGGCGCCCACGAGGCGTTCGACGCTCGTCTCCGCGCGGCCGGGTACGCCGCCGCGCAGCCCTGATCACGGCGTGCCGAGCCCTGCCCAGCAGAAGGGTTTGCGGACTGGGATTGAAACCGTTCAATGCCCTCGCAACCACCTCGCTCGCCGGCCCCGCCCGGAGCGATCGCGAAGTAGCCGCTTCAGGAAAACAATTGCACGACGATTGACCCCGACCTCACCAGGCTCTACGTTACCCACGCCTCTCAAGTTTGAATCGATTCATCCATTCCGTGCGAGTGAGGAGTCGTAGTGATCAGCAGGAGGAACATACTCGCGGGCGCGGTCGCCACGGTCGCGGCAGCGACCGTCGACGGCGTACCGGCGATGGCTGCGCCGGCATCCGGGCAGACCCAGGCAGAGACACAGACACTGCGCGACGGACTGCGCGTCACGGCGCCGACCGTGGAGTACGTCCGACACCCGCTGGGGATCGACGCACAACGGCCTCGGCTGAGCTGGCCGTTGGCCTCCGACAGAGTGGACATACGCCAGAGCGCCTATCAGATCCGCGTTGCCACCACCGCGTCGGGCCTGTCCCGCCCGGACGTCTGGGACAGCGGGAAGGTCATCTCCGGGGAGTCCATCCTGGTGTCCTACCGAGGTCCTGGGCTCAAGCCCCGGACGCGCTACCACTGGTCCGTACGCGTGTGGGACGCCGACGGACAGGTCTCCGCCTGGAGCCCGCCCTCATGGTGGGAGACCGGACTGATGGACACCGGGCAGTGGACCGCCGACTGGATCTCCGCACCGGCAGGCCTCGTGGACGCACCGTCCTTCGAGGGCGGTTCCTGGATCTGGTTCGCCGAGGGCGATCCGGCCAACAGCGTTCCTGCGGCGACCCGTTGGTTCCGCCGTACCGCCCGGCTGCCCGACGGAATCACGGAGGCCACGCTCGCCATCACCGCCGACAACGTGTACACCGTCTCTCTGAACGGAGTCGAGGTCGCCCACACCGACCTCGACACGGACAACGAGGACTGGAAACGCCCGGCGGTGATCGACGTACTGGGTCGCGTGCGGGCCGGCGACAACGTTATCGCCGTCGCCGCCACCAACGCGACGGAAGGCCCGGCGGGGCTCGTCGCAGTGCTTGTCGTCCGCACCGCCTCCGGCGAGCAGAAGGTGTTCACCGAGGCCTCCTGGAAGGCGACGGACCAGGAACCGGCCGACGGGTGGCGGGAGTCGGGGTTCGACGACGGGAGCTGGCCTGCGGTCCGGGTGGCAGCGGCCTGGGGCGGCGGACCATGGGGCCGAGTCGTCCCGGTGTCGTACGCCGTCACACAGTTGCGGCACGAATTCCGGCTGCCGCGCAGGAAAGTGGCCCGCGCGCGCCTGTACGCCACGGCGCTCGGTCTGTACGAGAGCCACCTCAACGGCACCCGGGTGGGACTCGACCAACTCGCTCCCGGCTGGACGGACTACCGCACCCGCGTCCAGTACCAGACGTACGACGTCACCGAACTCCTTCGGCCCGGGGCCAACGCCATCGGGGCGTATCTGGCACCCGGCTGGTACGCCGGCAACGTGGGCATGTTCGGGCCCGGTCAGTACGGTCAAGTCCCGGCGCTCCTGGCCCAGTTGGACGTGGAATACGCAGACGGGACGAGCGAGCGCATCGCGTCGGGCGCCGACTGGCGGGCCACCGCAGGGCCGATCGTCGCCGCCGATCTGCTCAACGGCGAGACGTACGACGCCCGCAAGGAGACCCCCGGCTGGACCTCGCCCGGCTTCGACGACACGAGCTGGCTCGGCGTACGAGGCATGGGGGGCGTCGGCGACATCGGTCCCGACCTGATCACCGCGCAGGTGGACGGTCCGGTGCGGGTGGAGCGGGAGCTGACGCCGAAGGAGATCACCCAACCCAGGCCCGGCGTCTACGTGTTGGACCTGGGCCAGAACATGGTCGGGTCGGTGCGGCTGCGCGTGTCGGGCAACGCGGGGACGACCGTCAGGCTCAGACACGCCGAGGTGCTCAACCCCGACGGCACCGTGTACACCACGAACCTGCGGACCGCGGCGGCGACCGACACGTACACCCTCAAGGGAGGCGGGAAGGAGGAGGTCTACGAGCCGCGCTTCACCTTCCACGGTTTCCGGTATGTCGAGGTGACCGGATTCCCCGGCACTCCCTCCGCGAGATCCGTCACCGGCCGGGTCATGCATACGTCCGCCCCCTTCACCCTCGACTTCGAGACCGACGTACCGATGCTCAACCAGCTGCACCACAACATCACTTGGGGCCAGCGCGGCAACTTCCTCTCCGTTCCGACCGACACACCCGCGCGCGACGAGCGCCTCGGATGGACGGGAGACATCAACGTCTTCGCGCCCACGGCCGCGTACACGATGGAGTCGGCGCGCTTCCTGTCCAAGTGGCTCGTCGACCTTCGGGACTCCCGGACCGCGGAAGGCGCGTTCACGGACGTGGCACCGATGGTCGGCACGATCGGCAACGGCACGGCGGGCTGGGGCGACGCGGGGGTCACGGTCCCCTGGTCCCTCTACCAGGCGTACGGCGACCGCCAAGTCCTCGCGGACGCCTGGCCGTCCGTCCAGACCTGGCTGACGTACCTGGAGAAGAACAGCGACCGGCTGCTGCGCCCGGACCAGGGATACGGCGACTGGCTGAACGTCGAGGACGAGACCCCCAAGGACGTCATCGCGACCGCGTACTTCGCACACAGCGCCGACCTCGCAGCCCGCATGGCCGGGGAACTCGGCACAGACACCGCCCCCTATCTCGATCTCTTCGAACGGATACGAACAGCCTTCCAGAACGCCTACGTCACCTCCGAGGGCAGGATCAAGGGCGACACACAGACGGCCTACGTCCTGGCCCTGTCGATGAACCTGTTGCCGGACACGTCACGGAAGGCCGCGGCCGACCGGCTCGTCGCCCTGATCGAGGCCAAGGACTGGCATCTGTCGACAGGTTTCCTCGGCACTCCCCGGCTGCTGCCCGTCCTGACCGACACCGGCCACACCGACGTCGCCTACCGTCTCCTGCAACAGCGCTCGTTCCCCAGCTGGGGCTACCAGATCGACCGGGGCTCCACCACGATGTGGGAACGCTGGGACTCCATCCGGCCCGACGGCAGCTTCCAGGACCCGGGCATGAACTCCTTCAACCACTACGCCTACGGCTCGGTGGGGGAATGGATGTACACGAACATCGCCGGCATCGCGGCGGGCCGGCCCGGCTACCGCGAGATCGTCATCCGCCCCCGCCCCGGCGGAGCCGTCACCACCGCCCGGGCCATGTTCACCTCGGTCTACGGCCCGGTCTCCACCCGTTGGCGGCAGCGGTCCGGCCGGTTCACGCTGACCTGTACCGTGCCGCCCAACACGACCGCCGAGGTGTGGATCCCCGCGTCCACCCCGAACGCGGTGACCCACACGCACGGGACCTACCTGCGCCAGGAGGACGACAGCGCCGTGTACCGGGTCGGCTCAGGCACCCACCGCTTCACCACCTGATCAAGCCGGTACGGCTGCCCGGAGCGATCACCGGCCCGGGCAGCCCGACCCGAGGCGCACCTTGTCATTCGGAGTGTCAACTACCGGCGCAGTGCGGATAATTGAGGCACTCCGCCCACCGCGCCCGCCGACTGCGTCTTCGGTCTCGCGCAGTGCCTCGAACCGGAGGTGCGGTACGTGGGCGCGGGCCGTCCACCAGTCCTGCCCTCGACCCGGTCAGAGGGCATCCGGCCACTGCCCGTGCCGAGTCCGCTGCCGCGGTCGGTGAACTCGTGGCCGTCGGCGGCCTGTCCCACGGCACCGTTTCCAACCGGCCGCACGACACCGGAACCGTCATGCGCCCCTCCTGACAGACACGCCGTACGCGGCACTCGCAACGTGGCGCGCCCTCCTCGTCCGCCTCGGACGCCCGCCGCCATCGCCCCCTACTACCTCACCCGTCCTGCCGAACACCCCGCACCCGGCAGACCTCACTCCCCCTGCTTCTCCACAAGAGCCGCCACCTCGGACGCGAAAAGCTCGGCCGGGTCGAAGCCCATGCCGGTGAAGTGACCCGCGAGTTCCAGGGAGAGGACTCCGTGCAGGCGGGTCCAGAAGGTCAGGGCCCGGTGGAGGGCCTCGGGTGGGGCGGGGTGGTCGCCCGCCCAGTCGCGGTGGTCCCCGAGATGCGCCTCGAACGGTGTCGCGGGACCGTCCGAGAGCCCTGCGGCGGCGCAGGAGTCCAGCAGGGTCGCCATGATCTCGGACGCGATGGCGGTGATGTCGTCGGGCGCGTGGTAGCCGGGGACGGGAGTGCCGTAGACGAGGAAGTACCGCTGGGGGTCGTCGAGGGCCCACGCCCGCAGGGTGTGGGCCAGTCCGGGCAGGTCGGTGCCGGTCCCGGCGGTCCTGCGGAAGGTGTCGGCGAGGCTGCGGTAGGCGTCCCGGACGAGTTCGGTGATGAGGTCGTCCCGGCTGGCGAAGTAGCGGTAGAGCGCGGGGCCGCTCATGCCCATCCGCTTGGCGATGCCGTTGAGGGAGAGCGCGGAGGCGCCCGCCGTGGCGATCTGTTCTCGCGCGTGGTCCTTGATCTCCGTGCGCACCTGGTCGCGGTAGCGCTCACGCGGTGTCCTCGTGCCTGTTTCCGCCATGACCGGCCGCCTTTCACCATCACGGGACTACACACTCAAGCTTCAGTTAGAAGGTATCACGCTTGCACTTGACGACCCCTTCTAGCGTGCGTTAGAACTTATAACGAACACGAAAGCGCATAGCTCGCCGCAGCTCACAGTGGAGGTCGCCATGAACAACACCACCGACGCACTCGTCGAGGTCGTCCTGCCGGGCAAGGTCGAGCCCGAGGGCCTGGAGGTCCGGCACGGAGCCGTCCCCGTCGCGGGCCCCGGCCAGGTCGTGATCCGGATGGAGGCGACCGGGGTCTCCTTCGCCGAGCAGCAGATGCGCCGCGGCCGGTACTACGACCAGCCCCCGTTCCCCTTCGTCCCCGGCTACGACCTGGTCGGTACCGTCGAGAGCACCGGTACCGGCGTGGCACCGGGCCTGGTCGGCACCCGGGTGGCCGCGCTGGTGAAGGTCGGCGGCTGGGCCAGCCATGTGCTGGTCGACGCGGCCGACGTGGTGCCGGTGCCGGCCGGGGTCGGTGCGGCGGAGGCCGAGACCGTGGTGGTCAACGGCATCACCGCCTGGCAGATGCTGCATCGCAAGGCCCGGATCCGCGCCGGCCAGACAATCCTGGTGCACGGTGCCAACGGCGGCGTCGGCACGGTCCTGGTCCAACTCGCCCGCGCGATGGGCGTGCACGTGATCGGTACGGCGTCACCGCGCCACCACGACGCCCTGCGCGACCAGGGCGTCGAGCCCGTCGACTACCGCACCCCGGACCTCGCGGCCCGGGTCCGCGAGCTCGCCCCGCGCGGGGTGGACGCCGTCTTCGACCACGTCGGCGCCGAGAGCGTCGTCCGCTCCTGGCACCTCCTCGCCCCCGGCGGCACCCTCGTCTCCTACGGCAGCGCCGCCACCCGTGACGACGAGGGCTCCAAGCAGCTGCCCGTGCTCAAGATCCTCGGCCGGGTCTGGATGTGGAACGCGCTGCCCAACGGCCGCCACGCCTACTTCTTCAACGTCTGGGCCGGGCGCGCCCTGAACAAGAACCGGTTCCGCGCCCAGCTGCGCACCGACCTCTCCCAGGTCTTCGCGGCCGTCGAGCGCGGTGAGGTCACACCGCGGATCGCGGCCCGGCTGCCGCTCGCCCGCGTCTCCGACGCCCTGCGCCTCGCCGAGTCGGGCACGGTCGCCGGCAAGGTCGTACTGACACCGTAGGACGGCCTTCCAACGGCTTACGTCCTTCCCGCGACGCCGACCGTCAGGCGGCGCCCCAGGCGTCGACATGCTGGAGCACATGGTCGGCGAGCTCGGCCGGCTGGAGGTTGAGGGCCGCCACGGCCGGACGGCTCAGCGTCACCCGGACCGGTTCGAAGTCGCCCGTGTCGGGGTCGTCGAGCTCGGGACCGTGCCGGCGGTCCGGGTCCATGTCGAGCAGGTCGGCGATGAAGTAGTGCTGTACGACGGTGACCGTCCCGCCCCGTTCGGTCAGGGTGAGGAACTCGGTGGCGGGACCGATCGTGGCACCGATCTCCTCCATCACCTCGCGGCGCAGGGCCGCTTCGAGGTCCGCGTCGGCGGGCTCGACGCTGCCGCCGACGGTCGTGCAGTAGGAGTCACCGCCCGGCCATCCCCGCTTCAGGAACACCAGCCGACCGCGGTCGAGCAGCACGACCCGCACCTTGTGACGGACCTTCATGCCGGAGAGCCTAGCGAGGCGGCGCCGACGACGAAGCGCGGACGACGAGTTCGACCGGTGGGTCGGTCACCGGCAGCGGGGGTGCCTGCGGGTTCTCGATGGCGTGCACGAGAAGCCGGAGTCCGGTCCGCGCCATCGCGTCGAACGGCTGCCGTACGGTCGTCAGCGGCGGAGTCACATAGGCGGAGACCGGGGTGTCGTCGAAGCCCACCACGCTGATGTCCTCCGGCACCCGTCGGCCGGCCTCCGTCAGGGCGCGGATCAGGCCGATCGCCATGTCGTCGTTGGCGGCGAACACCGCGGTGACTCCGGGGTCGGCGGCCAGTGCGCGACCGGCCGCATAGCCGGAGGCGGCCGACCAGTCGCCCTGTACGACCGGCGGTTCCGCCCGGCCGTGCGCGGCGAGCGCCGCCCGCCAGCCTTCGAGACGGTCCCGGGCCGAGTACCAGCGCACGGGTCCCGCCAGATGATGGACCGTGGTGTGGCCGAGCTCCAGCAGGTGTTCGGTGGCGGCCCGCGCCAGCCGGCCGGAGACGATCCCGGCGGTCACCACGTGGGGTGCGACGAAGGGCGGCGGCGCGCCGAGGACGAGCACCGGCACATCGACCCGTGCGGACAGGTCGGCGCCGTCCTCCTCGTCGATCGGCTCGGAGATGACGATGCCGTCCACGCCCTGGTCGAGGAGCGAGTCGACGGCACCGGCGACGCCCGCCGACTCCCCCTCCATGGTGTTGACCACCCGGAGCGCGTAACCGGTGTCGCGTACGGCGCGCTCGATGCCCATGAGCAGCGAGGCGGGGCCGTAGAGAGCGGTGCCGAGCGTCACGACGCCGATGGACCGGGTACGTCCGGAGGCCAGCGCGCGGGCCGCGTTGTTCGAGCGGTAACCGAGTTCTTCGGCCGCCGCCAGGACCCGACGGCGCACCTCCGCGGAGACGTACGGCTCGTCGTTCATGACCCGGGACACCGTCTTCTGCGACACGCCCGCCAGGCGCGCCACGTCCACACTGCGCGGTGCGGTTCCCGCGCCGCGTCCTGTCCCTGGTGCCATGGCGTCTCCCGATCTTCGGCAGCCGCATAGTAGCTCCCGCCCGATGCCGCGGGCCTCGCCTCATGGCCACTGCGACAAGGACGGGCAAACCGTCAAGCATCACCCTCGCACAGACACACGACTCTCGTTCATATCTACGAACTTGACTCCCGGCGGGTGCCGTCCCCGTCGAACCTCTGATAGTTAAGTTTCCTATCAGTTCGGCGGCAAGACCAACTCCCAACCCCCCACCACCCTTTGGAGTCCCAGTGGTCCACCCGTTCCGTGCCTCAGCGACCCCCGAACCGGCGAGCCCCTCGCGCCGTACCCTCCTCGCGCTCCTCGGCGTGTCGCTCACGGCAGTACCTCTGCTGCGCACTCCGCAGGCCTCGGCCGCCGCTCCGGCGGTCCGGGCTGTCGGCCTCGACGACCCGGCGAAGAAGGAGATCGCCATGCAGCTGGTGTCGAGCGCGGAGAACTCCTCCCTCAACTGGAAGGCCCAGTACAAGTACATCGAGGACATAGGCGACGGCCGCGGCTACACCGCCGGGATCATCGGCTTCTGCTCCGGCACCGGCGACATGCTCGACCTCGTCCAGCTCTACGCGACCCGCAAGCCCGGCAACGTCCTCGCCAAGTACCTGCCCGCGCTCCGCTCGGTCAACGGCACCGACTCGCACTCCGGCCTCGACCCGAACTTCCCGAAGGACTGGCGCACCGCGGCACAGGACACGGTGTTCCAGCAGGCGCAGAACGACGAACGCGACCGCGTCTACTTCAACCCCGCCGTCAGCCAGGGCAAGACCGACGGGCTGCGTGCCCTGGGCCAGTTCACGTACTACGACGCCATCGTCATGCACGGCGACGGCGACGACCCCACCAGCTTCCGCAACATCCGCGCCCGCGCACTGCGTTCGGCCAAGCCGCCGGCCCGGGGCGGCAACGAGACGACGTACCTCAACGCCTTCCTCGACGCACGCGTGTGGGCCATGAAGCAGGAGGAGGCCCACAGCGACACCACCCGCGTCGACACCGAACAGCGCGTCTTCCTCCGCAACGGCAATCTCGACCTCGACCCGCCGCTGTCCTGGAAGGTCTACGGAGACAGCTACCACATCAACTGACCTGTGCTGTCGGCACGTTGAGGCATGCTGAACGGTCGAGGCCGTTCGTGACGGGCCGACATGACGGTTACGGCGCCGGGACCCGAGGTCATGGGTCCCGGCGCCGCAGCCGTCTCGCGCCGTCCCCTCCCCCAGGTCATGCCTGCCACGTATCACCGTATGCCGCACAGGCCTTGGACACCCGTGCACCTCCGTTCCTAACGTGGTCCACGAGCCCGCCGCCCTCCGCCGTCGGGTCGACCCGGACCGATCTGAGGGATCTCCACTGTGCGTGTTTTCGTTACGGGTGCGACGGGTTACGTCGGATCAGCGGTCGTTCGTGAACTCCTCGGAGCGGGGCACGAGGTCGTCGGCCTGGCCCGTTCGGACGCGGCCGCCGACGCGTTGACGCGATCCGGCGCCGGAGTGCACCGCGGTGACATCGCGGACGCCGACAGCCTGCGCACCGGTGCCACGGCGGCGGACGGTGTCATCCACACCGCGAACCAGCACATCTCCGAAACCACCGACCCGGCCGCCCGCGCGAAGACCGAGCTGGCCGCGGTGGCGGCGATCGGCGCCGAACTGGTAGGCACGGACAGGCCGTTCGTGGTGACCTCAGGGGTCCTCGGCCGCACCCCGGGGCAGTTGCTCACGGAGGAGACCCCCACTGTCCCGACCGTCGCGGCGCCACGACTCCAGGTCGAACTGTCCGTCCTCGCGCTGAGCGAGCACGGAGTGCGCTCGTCCTCCGTACGGCTGGCGCCGACCGTGCACGGCAGAGGAGACGCACGCGGCTTCGTCCCGGCTCTCATCGACGTCGCTCGTACGACGGGCGTGTCCGCGTTCGTCGGGGACGGATCGAACCGGTGGCCGTCGGTGCATCGACGGGACGCGGCGACCCTGTACCGACTGGCCCTGGAATCCGCCCCGGCCGGCGCCCGCCTCCACGCGGTCGCCGAGGAGGGCGTGCCGTTCCGCGAGGTCGCGCGGGCCATCGGCCGCCGGTTGCGGGTCCCGGCCGTCAGCCTGACGTCCGACGAGGCCAGCCGGCATTTCGCCGGTTTCCTCGCCTCCTTCGTCTCGATCGACAACCCGGCGTCGAGCGCGCTCACCCGGCAGCTCACCGGATGGAGGCCGGCACACCCCGCACTGGTCCCGGACATCGAAGAGGGCCATTACTTCGGGGAGTTCAGCACCGAACGGTGAGGCGGTCAGGTAAGTCGCCGGTCGAGGCAGAGGCGGGGACCGTGCATCCGTCGGCGGCGGCGAGGAACTCGCAGGCCTCGACGCGTCGCGCGCGGATCCGCTGTTCGGCGGGTCCGTGCGGAGTGTCCGCCGTGGCGGCGAGGGCGGTGGCCAACTGGGTGCGGCCCCGGCTCAGCAGGCTGCGCACGATCCCTCCCGGTATCCGTCCGGCTCTTCGCGGCCCTTCGGCGGGAGCCGTTCTCCGGGCCCGCGGGCCCGGAGAAGGGCTCACCGTTGAGGTGGGTCAGGCGTCCGCCGACCAACTGCCGTGGAATCCGGCGGGTACCTGACGGTGGTGCTGGATCATTTCCTTGGAGAACGAGACGTCCGCGGCACTGTGGGCGCCGGCCTTGGCCGAGTCGGTCGCGGACGGGCTGGAGCTGGAGTCCGAGCTCATCGACCCCATGTCGTGACCACCGCTCCCGCCGCCACAGGCGGTCAGCACGAGAGCGGCCGCAACGGTGGGCAGAGGAAGGGCGGTACGACGGATGAGCTTGCCGTGCGCGGTCATGGTTGAGCTCCTGTGTTCGGATCCGTGAAGGGCATGCCGAGGCACGGCGCCGCATCCGCGAGGCAGGCGGCGACGCGCGGGACGGTCCAGATCCGCAGGAGTTGGAGTTCGGAGAGGGAGGGCGGGACCCGGCCGCCGTCAGGACCGCTACCGAACGGCGAGGTACCTACGTCCGCCGGCTCGAAGCACTCCCCTACATCGGGCAGCAGTAACGGCACCAACACAGGGGCCCCGGCGACGGACGCGGACGCACAGGTCGGGTCCGCATGACCGACACGGCCCGTGCAGCCGCCGTCGCCCGGACCGCATTCGTCCGGCATCGAGGCCATGACATCCGTGTGCGGACGCCGCCATCCCGCCGTGCCCGGAGTCAAAGGGCGCAGGCACCGGCCCCAGACCGTGCATGCCGAGCAGGCCGAACAGCAAGGCGCACACGAGCAACTCGCAGAACCGCAAAGTCCGTTGCGGTCGGGCGAACTGCTCGGAGCCTGTCACGCCTCCATCGTAGGCACGCATCACCGGCCCCTTGCATCCCGCACGTCACCGGAGTACCCGCGGACGGGCGGTACCCACCCATGGTATTGAGACTTCCCGACAGGAAGGAACCCGGGCCCGACGTACTCACGACCCGGTAGTACGTGCTACGTATCCGCCATGACGTGCCGCCACTGCGAGAACGCCGTGGGATCCGCGCAAGCCCCACAGGCCAGCCGTCTACTATGTGCTTGCGTATTCGGTGGCGAAAGGGAGTCAGTGCCATGCGACGGCTGGGGGATCTTGAGGCGGAGATCATGGATCGTTTCTGGACGTGGAACCGTCCGGCGACGGTGCGTGAGGTCGTCGACGACATCAACAAGACCCGTCCGGTCGCCTACACCACCGTGATGACCGTCACCAACATCCTGTACAACAAGGGCTGGCTGCTGCGCGGCAAGCACGGTCGCGCATGGCTGTACTCGCCGGTCCGCAGCCGTGAGGCCTACTCGGCCGCACTCATGGAGGACGGTTTGGGCGAGAGCAAGGACCGCCCGGCCGCGCTGGTCCACTTCGTCGAGAACATGTCCGAGGAAGAGGTCGCCGCCCTGCGCAGGGCCCTGCGGAACGTGAGCCGACAGGCGAAGCCGTGAACGCGGCCCCCGCTCTGGTCGCCTACACGGCAGCGGTGGGGTTCGCCGCCCCGCACCTGCTGCTCCGCGGCAGGTGGACGCACCGGGCCCCCGCCCTGGCCGCGGCGGTGTGGCACGCGCTGGCGGTCTCGTTCTCGATCGCCACCGCGCTCACCGCGGCCACCCTGGCCACGCCGACCGAGCATCTGCACGCGGGACTCCTGGGCTTACTGCACACCTGTGGACTGACCCAGGGCGCGAAACAACCCAGTCCCGACACCGCCGATCGGCTGGCCGTCGGCCTCCCGGTCGCCATCGGGATCGCCCTCGGCGCTAGCTTCGTCTTCCACGTCGTACGAGCCCGTCGGGCGCGGACACAACACCGGGAAGCCGTGGACCTGGTGGGGCGTCACTCGGCCCGCCTGTGCGCCACCGTCCTGCCGTACGACATCCCGGCCGTCTACTGCCTGCCCGGCCGTCACCCCCGGATCGTGATCAGCGACGCGGCGGTACGCCGGCTGACGCCCGACCAACTCGGCGCCGTCCTGGAACACGAGCAGGCCCACATCGCCGGCCGCCACCACCTGGTCCTCGCCGCTGTCGAGGCGTTCCACACGGTCTTCCCATGGGTGCCGCTCGCCCACCACGCCCGGGAGCAGACGGCACTGCTGCTGGAGATGATCGCCGACGACCGGGCGCTGCGCCGTCACTCCCACGAGGTGCTGGCCACCGCCATGTACGAGATGGCCGCGGCGCGCGCCCCGAAGGGTGCCCTCGCCGCGGGTGGCCACACGGTACTCATCCGGCTGCAGCGGGTCCTCGGTCCGCGCAGGACCGCGCACCCCGCCCTGTGGGGATCCGTGGCCGCCGCGGCCTTGATGGTCCCGCTGCTGCCGCTGTTGGTCGCCTGCCCGCCCGGCCTCGGCTGAACCGCTCAGCAGCCTTGACCGACAGGCCGCGTGCGTGATCACTGTGCCTCAGACCCGATTGCGACACGAACTAGGAACCTACTAAGTTCTCACCGACATCCTGCCGCTGCCGTGGCACCGACCGACGGCCGGAACCACCCGGTCGCACACGGATCGCCACCCTCGGCGTAGCGGCCGGCGCCATGAGCCGCCTGCCGCCGCAGAGCCAGTCGCCGCCGGAGCTCTCGGTGGACGAGGTGCGCGAGCGGGTGGAGAAGCCCTACGCGGAGACCGAGACTCCCACCGACGAGTGCAACGGCATCCGCGGGAACCAGAAGAACCCGCTCCGAGAGGTCGACGGCGCGCACGACTGTGGCCCCAAGCAGTAGGAGATCAACGAACTGCCCAGGAAAATAGGGCTGTTGGCGGCCTGAGCAGCGCGGATATCGGCAGGGCGCGGCAGCAGCTCATGGTCGTGCCCGGCGGGCGACCCGAGGCGCTCCCTCCGGTCCCGGCCGCAGCACGGGTCGCGGACCTGAAGGTGCGGCACCTGCCGTACTGCGAGCGCCAGGCCAACCGGGAGGCGATCATGCGGTTCGGCAAGGGACTGCACCCCATCGAGGCCCTGGCCCGCGCCCCGGGTCGAGGCGACTCGACGGCGACCCGCCGATCGGGCGCGCGATCAAGAGTCAAGACTGGGTCATGTGGCATCAGCGCCTGAGCGGAACGGAGTTGCTCGACGTACTAAGTGAGTAAGTAGAACCAGCTCCCGACGAAGGGAAACGCCGTGATCCGGCAACGTATCGTCCTCGCCGCGGCCGCAGGGCTCACCTCGACGCTCCTGCTGGCGGCGTGCGGCGGCTCGAAGGACAGCTCCTCGAGTACGAGCCCGGCCAAGGTCGCTCCGGTCGCCACGGCCACCTCGGCTCCCGCGATGTCGACACCGGCTGCCACGGGTGACTCCGCCAGCGGACACATGGCCACCACGACCATGCTGATGGCCAAGACAGTCCAGGGCATGGGCAGCGTGGTCACCGACGACAAGGGGATGACCCTCTACCGCTACGACATGGACAAGGCGACCCCGTCCATGTCGATGTGTACCGGTGACTGCGCGAAGACCTGGATGCCGGTAATGGCACAGGACTCCGTCCAGACGATGGGGGTGGAAGAGAACCTCCTCGGCTCCGTCGACCGCTCGGACGGCATGAAGCAGCTCACCCTTGGGGGCTGGCCGCTGTACCGGTACATGGGCGACACGAAGGCCGGACAGATGAACGGCCAGGCCAAGGAAAAGATGTGGTTCGCCGTCACCCCGTCCGGCAAGAAGTCGACCATGACAGGCTGAGCGAAGTTCCGCGGCCTCGGGGCGGGCGCTGCACGAGTCAACAGACGACCGTCCGCCACTCATTGGCGACGGAGCTGCTGCCGAAGAGTCGGCAGCAGCTCCGTACTGTGCGGCGATCCCGCCCCACCGGTGTCGCGCTCCCCCGACCCGGGCTGCTTGACGACGGTCGTCCAGTCCGGCGACTGGGCGGGGTCCGGGCCGCGCGGGCGCTCCAGCGTCTCCGGTTTCCGCACGTCCATCGAGTCGGCCAGTTCACGGAAGGACACGCAGCGAACGTACAGCGAGGCCCTGGCCTTGGGCAGCAGGTAGACGTCTGTGAGGAAGAACGTCATATGGGCGTTGTACGCCTTGGTCAACTCCCGATAGTGCGCGAACAGTTGATCGCGTCGACCTGGCACCAGCCGCATCGTCGCCACTCCACAGCACGAGTGGGGATACGGCGATGCCGACGATGACGATAGCGAGTACGGGACTTCAGGTTCAACGGTGGCGCATTCTGCGAGAAGGGAGAGCGAAGAGGGCCGCTGTTGACGGACAAGGAAGCGGACGACGCCGCCACCGCAAAGTGGGGACCGGCATCAAGCACGCCTTCACACTGACAAAGATCTGCAAGATCCTCCGCAAACACCTTTCAGGTCGATAGCCGCTCGGTACTGCAGCCGCGGTTGATATGACGGGTGGCCGGACTGCTCGTTGAACTGGGCATGGGTGGGGACGTCACGGTTGAAGAGGTGCACCGCTGGGCGGCCGGTCTGGACGCACTGCATGCTCGGATCGGTGAGTATTTCCGGAGGTCGGAGCCGCGTCGGCGGGCGAGGGAGTATCTGCGGGGCCCGCTTGCGCCGTTGGAGCGCAAGAACGGCTGGACGTTGGCCGAGCAGGCCAGTGAGCTGTGCCCGGACGGTATGCAGCGGTTGCTGAACCAGGCCGACTGGGATGCGGATGCGGTCCGTGACGAGGTTCGTGGTTTCGTACCGGAGCATCTGGGCGCCGAGGACGGTGTGCCGGCCGTGGACGAGACCGGGTTCATCAAGAAGGGCACCTGGTCGGCCGGTGTGCAGCGGCAGTACACCGGCGCCTCCGGGAAGATCGACAACTGCCAGGTGGGGGTGTTCCTGGCCTACGCCTCCACGAGGGGGCGGGCGTTGATCGACCGGAAGTTGTACCTGCCGACCTCCTGGTTGGGGGATGCGGCCCGATGGGCGGACGCGAGGATCGGCGACGAGGTCACCTTCCGCACCAAGCCCTCACTGGCCCGCGCGATGCTGGAGCCGGCGGTTGTCGCGAAGGTGCCGTTTCGCTGGGTGACCGGCGACGAGGTCTACGGCCAGGACCCCGTCCTGCGCGGCTGGCTGGCCGGGCAGCGCCTGAGCTACGTGCTGGCGATCGCCTGCAAGCACCGGTGCGGGCCGCGCGGGCAGAACGCCCGCACTGTTTCGGCGATCCTGCCGGAGCACGCCCGGGAGATCCGCTCGGCCGGGGAGGGTGCCCACGGTCTGCGTGAATACGCCTCGGCCCTGGTCCCGCTGCCCGGGGGCGAGTGATGACGGCTTCGAAGACGCCCCACTGATCCGCCGCAGCCTCGCCGACGGTGAGCGCGCCTGCTACCTCACCCACATGCCGGCGGGTACTGCGACGGCGGAGATTGTGCGGGCCGCCGGCGCCCGTTGGGCGATCGAGGAGTGCTTCCAGGCCGCGAAGAACGAAGCCGTCCTGGATCACTACCAGGTCCGTCACTACCCGGGCCGGTACCGACATATCACCCTGGCCATGGCCGCCGCCCACCTGACCGCCGTGCGGGCTGCCACCGCCGAAAAGGGGGAGGCAACCGCGACCTGATCCGACTGAGCGCGAACGAAATCCACCGCTTGCTGGGCAGACTCACCCACGGCGTCCGGCACGAGGCCGGACACATCCTGCACTGGTCACTCCGCCGCCCTCAACACCGCGCCCGCCTCAGCCACTACCGCCGCCGAGGTCACCGACCTCCGTAACTCCACCTGCCCTTTCAGCACGCATTGCGCGGATGCCGGCGCGCCGTCCGTTCGTTGCCGCGCCGGTAGTTACCCGTCCAGCGGGCCATCACCAGCTGTGGATCCCCGTCCGCTACCTCCCGTACGAACTGTGCCTTCCGGCTTCCGCGCAGTACCGTCGCCACACGGCCGCGGTGCAGGATCACTACGGAGCCGTCGCCCCGCCCCTCGTAGGTAAATCCCTGTGCTTCCGCCACTCGGCCCCCTTCGACATAGAGGACCAGGGTGCCGACTGCCTGGTCTTTGCGCGAGCTGTTTTCCGGCGCTGCCGATTGGGTGACGTCACTGGTGACGAGTTGAGGCCACTCGGTGGCCCGAGCTCGACACGTCGCATGGCCGCCCTCAGACCGCCGCAGCAGCCACCGGCACCCGTAACTGCGGCTGCAGTATGAGGCACCGATCACGGCAAACACGCAAGACGCCCCGATTCGCGAAACCCGTTACGCGACGCATCGTCACCACGCCAGCGTCTCAGGTGAGTTGAACGGGCTGATTGCAGCCGGGGACAAGGAGACCTCCACGAGGATTTGAACTACTCGTAAGAAGCTTAGTAGATTCCAGTTTCGAACCTCCGGCCGGGTGTTCACTCATGAGGAGTGACGACGGAGGGTCCCGCCCGCCGGCACGTTGGCAGGCGGCTGAAGGAAGAAGGAGCTCGCCTCTATGGCGTCACACCGTCGACCCAAGCAGCCGAGCCGCACCCGCGTGACCGTCCTCACCGCGACCGCGGCAGCAGCCGTGGCCCTGACGTCCCAGGCCGCCCAGGCCGCACCGAAACCGAGCAAGGACCAGGTCAAGGCGAAGACCGACACCCTCTACGAGCAGGCGGAGAAGGCCACCGAGGAATACGACGGGGCCAAGGACAAGCAGAAGAAGCTCGAGAAGGAGATAGCCGATCTCCAGGACAAGGTCGCGCGCGGCCAGAGCGACCTGAACACCCTGCGAGACGGCCTCGGCTCGCTGGCCAGCGCCCAGTACCGGACCGGCGGCATCGACCCGTCGGTCCAGCTCTTCCTCTCCTCCGACCCGGACGACTACCTCGACAAGGCGTCCACACTCGACCAGCTGAGCGCCCAGCAGATCGAGCAGTTGAAGAAGGTCCAAGCGAAGCAACGCGTACTCGCCCAACAGCGTCAGGAAGCCTCCACCAAGCTCAAGGACCTCGCGGACACCCGCACGGAGTTGGGCAAGAAGAAGAAAGAGGTCCAGGCGAAGCTCGGCCAGGCGCAGAAGCTCCTCAACACCCTGACCACCCAGGAGAAGGCGACGTTGGCCGCAAAGGAGGAACGAGCCAGCCGCGACAGCGCACGCAGCGTGCTCGGCGACGCGAAGCCGGCCTCCGGCCGGGCGGGTGCCGCCTTCCAGGCCGCACAGACCAAGATCGGCACGCCGTACGTGTACGGTGCCTCCGGCCCCAGCTCCTTCGACTGCTCGGGCCTCACCTCCTGGGCGTACGCGCAGGCCGGTGTCTCCATACCGCGCACGTCGCAAGAGCAGGCCAACATCGGTACGCGCATCTACTCACAGAGCGATCTCCAGGTAGGCGACCTGGTGTTCTTCTTCGGCGATCTGCATCACGTCGGCCTCTACGCAGGCAACGGGCAGATCCTGCACGCCCCCCGGACGGGCACGGTCGTCCGGTACGAGTCGATGAGCACCATCGGCGGCGCGTTCGAGTTCGGGGTCCGGGTCTGATCCAGGTTCGCCTGCAAGGGCGTACAGGTCTGTCGGGTTCCCACCGCTGCTGTCGACCGCTCCAGAGAGGCCCGCCAACCGATGAGCCCACCCGGCGACCGAACGTCTCCACAATTCGCGGCCACAACAAGCTGCAATTCGTGACCTGCGTCACGCGCCCCTCGTACTCAAGGGAACCGAGCTTGGCCACCAACCCTGGCCAGTGATAGGACAGTCGCAATTCGGACCTAACAACGAAGGTGCTTAGTTGAAGGCTTGTGCGCGAGGCCCGCAATGACCGTTATGGTGCCAGCAAAGGGCGACGCACCCGGAATTCGGGGTGCACGCTGGGCACATGTGGCGCACCACACGTTCCTTGAAGATTCGGGGGAGACCCTGGTACCAGTTGTCCCCATGCCCCACACCGCTCAGATACCAAGCCACAGGAAGCCCAGCCGCAACACGTCGAGAATGGCAGTGCGGGCCGGAGTTGCCAGTGGCGTCCTCGGCACCCTGGCAATGGCCGGAGCGTCCGGCGCGGCGAACGCCTCCGAGCCGGTGACGCAGACCCTGGAACTGCCCACGCTCACCGCCGACTTGGCCGTTCAGGTCGCCCAGTCCGCGGACGCCACACAGCAGGCCGCCACACACTACGAGCTGCAGGCGGAGCGCGACGCGGCCGCGGCCGATGCCGCCAAGCAGGCCAAGGCGGACCTCGCCGACGCGCAGAAGAAGGCGGAGGCCAAGAAGAAGGCCGAGACGGCCCGCAAGGCCGCCGCCGAGCAGGCCACCTCCCGCAACACCGAGCGGACCACCCTGGCAACTTCCACGACCTCCAGCGCCCCGACGAGCTCGTCGACGGCCACTGGTTCGGCGGCCGCAGTCATCGCCTTCGCCAAGGCGCAGATCGGCGACGCCTACGTGCTCGGCGCCACCGGCCCCAACTCCTGGGACTGCTCCAGCCTGCTCCAAGCCGCGTTCAAGCAGGCGGGCATCAGCCTCCCGAGGGTGTCGCAGGACCAGTCGACCGCGGGCACCCCGGTCTCGCTGAGCAACCTCCAGCCGGGCGACATCCTCTACTGGGGCTCCGCCGGCAGCGGCGCTTACCACGTGGCGCTCTACGTGGGCGGTGGCAACTTCGTAGGGGCTGAGAACCCGTCCACGGGCATCGTCGAAAGGCCCCTCTCCTGGGACCCGCCGACCGGGGCGGTACGCGTGCTCTGAGGCGCGCCGACGTCACAACGGGCCACCTTGCCCGGACAGTACTACGTCC
Organism: Streptomyces sp. NPDC001100; assembly: GCF_053598575.1. Classification (NCBI taxonomy): domain Bacteria; kingdom Bacillati; phylum Actinomycetota; class Actinomycetes; order Kitasatosporales; family Streptomycetaceae; genus Streptomyces; species Streptomyces sp. NPDC001100. The sequence continues at coordinate 94,740 of NZ_JBSFKO010000035.1, read as the reverse complement.
GGGCAAGGTGGCCCTCGCGCATGCTGAGGCAGCACCGATGGCGTCCGGCGTTGTCAGGTGGTACCGCGCCCGTCGATGGGCCGTGAACCAGCGGCTACGGTCGTCGCGGCGAACTCGCCGCCCGCCAGGGGGATTTCACGCCCGTCTCCTGGACTCAGCCTTCGTATTCGCACCGGTGCGGGCGCGCCCACCGCGAACCGATGAGCGCACCCGGGCGATGAACGGAGAGCGTCAGGCCTTGTAGGCCACGTTCGCCATCATGCCGACCTCACCGTGGTACGCGTTGTGGCAGTGCAGCATCCACTGGCCCGGATTGTCGGCGTCGAGGAACACGGACACCGTCTTCTTGGGCAGCACGATCGCGGTGTCCTTCCGCGGGCCGGTGGTACCGAGCTGGTACGTGTGGCCGTGCAGGTGCATCGGGTGCCACATCTCCGTCGTGTTGACGAAGTCGAGCCGTACGCGCTGACCCTCCTCGATGACGATCGGGTGCGCCTCGGGGTTGTTCATGTCGAACGGCGTGCCGTTGATGGACCAGTCGTACTTCATCATGTTGCCGGTCAGCTTGACCTGGTGCGTGACGTCGGTCTTGGCGGACTTGAGCCGCACGTCGTCGGCGGCCTGCAGCTGGGCCGCCGTCATGATCATGCCGTCGAGTTCCTTCGGGCGCACCGTCGCGGACGGCTTGCTCCCTGACCCCGTGCGCACCAGGGCGAGGCCGCTCGCGTTCTTGCCTTCGGCCAGGGCGACGAGCGGGAAGACTCCGTCGCCGAGGGTGACGAGGACGTCGTACCGCTCGCCCATGCCGACCAGCAGGGCGTCCACGTCCTGGTGCTGGACCGGGAAGCCGTCCGTGTGGGTGATCGTCAGCTTGTGGCCGCCGAGGGCGACCCGGTAAGCGGTGTCCGAGCCGGCGTTGATGATCCGCAGGCGCACCTTCTTGCCGGGCTTGTTGGTGTGGACGTCGGGGTCGGCGGCCACCCGGCCGTTGATGAGGTGGTGCGGGTACTTCACGTCGCCTGCGTCACCGCCGAGCAGCTTGCTGGTGGCGCCCGTGAGCATGAACTTCTTGGACATCTCGCCGGATGAGGAGGCCGAGGCGGACGGTGAGGCGGAACCGCCCATGTCCATCCCGCCCATGTCCCCCATGTCACCCATGCCGGTATCCGAACTGCCAGGGCTCGGGCTGCTGCCCATGTCCATGCCGCTCATGTCCCCCATGTCGGCCATGCCGCGCCTGAGTTCGGCGAAGGCATCGTCGGGGGTGCCGGTGACGCCGTCCAGCCAGTCGTCGAGGAGGACGACCCACTCGTCGTCGTACGACAGAGGCTCCTTGGGGTCCTCGACGATCAGCGGGGCGTACAGGCCGCGGTCGAGCTGCACGCCGACGTGCGGGTGGAAGAAGTACGTGCCGGGGTCGGGGGCGATGAATGAGTAGGTGAAGGTGGAGCCGGCCCGTACGGCGGTCTGGACGGCGGGCGGCACGCCGTCCATGTCGTTGCGCAGCGCGATGCCGTGCCAGTGGACCGACGTGGTGGTCCTGTTCGGGAGCTGGTTGGACAGCTCGGCGACGAGGGTGTCGCCGGCGGAGAGGCGGACCTCCTTGCCGGGAGTACGGCCGTCGAAGGCCCAGGTCCTGGGCATGACCCCGCCGCCCAGGTCGATCATCGCGGGCGCCGCGGTCAGGGTGACCTTCTTCCGCCGTCCCGTGGCTTTGCGCTTCATGTCGGCGGCGGTGACGGCGGAGGCGGTGGGACTGACCAGGGCATTGCCGCCGCCGGAGCCGGAGCCACTGCTACAGGCGGCAAGTACGCCTGCTCCGGCGGCTCCCAGGCCGGCGAGCAGGACGGAGCGTCGGTTGATGCTGTTCATTGCGTTGTGTCCTCTGTTTCGCAACTGCCGATGTGGTCACGGAGGGACGGCACATCGCGCGCCGTCCGGCGCGGCCTACAGACGCAGTTGAGAGAGGACGGAGAGATCGGGCGGAGCACGACCGACCGCGGCGGCGGGTGTGCGTCCCGCCGCGGCCTGCCCCAGGTTCACCAGAGCGTCGAACGAGCTCCGGCCCGGTACGGCGAGCTGCACGGTGTCGACGCTCGCCGAGGTGCAGTGCTGCATGCCAGGCATGGCGCACCCGCCGTCTTCGACGTCGTGCGAGGAGTCGTCCGAGACCGACGTCGACGCATCGCCACCCATCACGTGTACAGACTGGGCAGAACCCGGCATCACGTGCCCGGCATGGACCGACCCCGACATGGACGACGACGTTCCCATCGCGGACGTCTCGTGGTGCACGAGCACGGCCAGCGCGACGCAGAGGGTGAGGAACACCCCGTACGTCCAGCGGACGGCCGTACCGCCTCCGCCACGCGCTGTCCGTATCGCCATGATCTCCACCTGTGTCGTGGGTACCGATCGTCGGAACCGGCATCCTACCCCCTGGGGGTACCCGGATACTCACCCTTGGGCTCCCCGGCCCGAGTCTCGGAATCCCCCTCGGCGATATCGCCTTGCACGGAAGAAGCGGCGAGACTACGAAAACCTTTAGTAGCTATGGAAGAAGTCTGACACACACCGCAATCGGCACCGACAGCGCCCCGACTGGGCAAGTTCGGTGTGGTCAACGGCACTCACGGCTGCATCGGCATGAGCACGAGTGACGCCAACTGGTTCTACGACCAGGTCCACCTCGGCGACCCGGTCACCGTCTTCAACTCCGTCGACACCGTGGCAACCAACAACGTCTACGACGACTGGAACGTCGACTGGACCACCTGGAAGAAGGGCGGCGCGCCGAGTTGACGCGCCGGTTTCCCTATACCGGTGCCCCCCGTACCGCATTGCCCGGTCTCCTCGCGGGGTTCAGCCGGACTGGTCCGTCCCGGCGTCGACGTCGAGGCCGTATGCGAGCCGGCGCAGTGCCGGGCCGTACTCGGGGTGGGTGAGGGCGTGGGCGAACTGGGCTTCGAGGTACGCCTGCGGGGAGCCGGTGTCGTACCAGGTGCCGGCGATGACCTGCCCGTAGACCGGATTGGCGGAGGCGTAGGCGTGCAGAGCGTCGGAGAGGTAGATCTCCCCCTGCGGGTTGTGGTGCCAGCGGCGGGTCTGCTCCTCCAACTCGGCGACGATACCGGGGGTGATCACGTATCCGCCGATCGCGGCGTACGGCGAAGGGGCGTCCTTCGGCTTCGGTTTCTCCATCAGTCCGGAGATGCGTAGGCGACCGCCCCCGAGATCGTCCTTGACGACCGGGACGCCGTAGCGGGAGGAGTCGGCGGGGTCCATCGGCATCAGGGCCAGGACGGGGGCGCCCGTGGCCTCGTATGCCGCCTTGAGCTGCTGGGCGCGCGGGATGTCGGAGACGAAGACGTCGTCCGCCCACAGGACCATGAACGGCTCGTCGCCGATGATGCGGGAGGCGTTGAGGATGGGGGTGCCGTTGCCGTACGGCCCGTTCTGGTGGATGAAGCTGACATGCGCGGCCAGGTCGGAGAGTTCGCGCACGGTGTCGGCGAGTTCGTGCTTGTTCGTGGTGCGCAGTTGCAGCTCCATGTCGGTGTCGGGGGCGAAATGCTGCTGGATCAGGGTCTTCCGGCTGGAGGTGACGATGGTGATGTCCCTGATCCCCGAGGCGACGAGTTCGCGCACGGTGTGTTCGATCACCGGCTTGTCGCCGATGGGAAGCATCTCCTTGGGCAGGGCCTTGGTCAGCGGGAGGAGGCGGCTGCCCAGGCCGGCCACCGGGATCACAGCTTTGCGGATCATGGGATTCCTATCGGGTTCGGCTGGGTGGGTGTGTGCCCAACGTGGTGACCCGGCCGGGCACTTGGCGTCACCGATGGCATTTGGCGGCGCGGTGGGAAGGCGCGGGACTCCGTCACCGCGAAGCGGTCTCCCGCGTCACGCAGAGCCGTGCCAGGTGTGAACGGAAGTCGTCGAGCAGCGCCAGGGCGCCGGCCTCGCTGAACTCGGCCGCGTCGTAGGCGGTCCGTCCCACGAGAGCGCCCTGCGGGGTGCGTCGAACCCGCAGGAAGAAGCCCATGTGGTTGTCCTCCAGCTCGGTGCCGGTGGAGTGGACGACTTTGCCGTGCGCCTGGCCGAAGGCGAGAACGGCGGTGTCGACGTTCGGGAGGTACTCGAACATGCGGTACCAGGTCGGCTCCTTGCCTGTGAGTCCGGGAACCAGTTGAGGGACGGTTCCGAGCAGATCTCGCAGGGGGAACTGGGCGCGTTGGTAAGTGCCTGTGACGGAGGTCCGGACCCTGGTCACCCAGTCGGGCCCGGACTCGCCCGACCGGGTGCGCAACCGCAGCACGGTGGGATAGATGAAAGGGCCGATCAGCTGCCGGGCTTCCGGACGGTCGCGCTGCTCGAAGACAGTGGCCAGCAACAGGTCATCAGTGCCGGTGCGGGCCCGCAGGGCGAGGGCGAACGCGGCCAGGAGCGTGGTGAACGGCGTGCTGCGATGACGTCGCGACCAGGCGAGCACCGTGCGCATCTCGGCGTGGTCTAGCAATTCGGTGCGCAGCACTCGGCTGGCGGGGGACGACCCCGGCCGGAAGGAGATGTCGCGTACGTACCGGGGCGGCTGGACGCCGGCGAGCTCGGTCCGCCATGCCTCACGATCGGATGCTGCCCTGTCGGCGAGCCGCTCGACCTGCCAACGCGCGTACTGGCCGTACTGCATTGTGTTCGGCGGCAGTTGCTGTCCGTGCAGCCGGGCGGTGTACAGCGCGGCCAGTTCGGTGACGGCCAGCCGCAGGGACGTCGGATCGACGGCGAAGTGGTGGAAGACCAGCCCGATCAGGTGCCTCTGCGGCTGGCAGGTGAGGACGAAACCCCTGAGGGACGGGGGCGAGCCGAGATCGACCGGAGTCCTTTCCAGGAGGGCCGCCAGCCGGTTCCCGTCGGTTGCGGGGTCGCCGGACGTGTCGAGCGGCTCCAGCGCGGCATCCTCGACGGGCTCGATCTCCATCTCGGTGGTGCCTGCCACTGGTCGGGACCGGAGGGGTTCGTGCCGCGCGATCAGGTCCCGGAACGCCGCGTCGAGGACCTGGGGGTCCAGCGCTCCCTGCACGTCGACGACGATGTTCATGGTGTTCCGGGGGTTGGTGACGGCTCCGGGCCGGATCTCCTCCGCCTGTATGGCGTTCCTCTGGGAAAGGGACATCTCGCTTCTCATCGTGCGCTCTCCTTGATCAGGGAGTCCGGGTAGCTCGTGGCGCGGGCTCGGGCGTCGAGCAGGCGGTGGTGCATGCCTTCGAGGAGCGCTGGAGACCGCCCGCTCCGCTGCCAGGCGGCGTACGGGATCCCGAAGCCGAGTCGCTCCCACAGGCGGGCGTTGTGTGCCTCGTGCGCCCCGAAGGGCTCAAGCAGGACGACGGGGGTCGCTGCGGCCAGCGAGTCCATCAGAGTGCCGCCGCCGGGCTTGCTGATCATCGCCATGGCGCTGCGGGCCAGGTGGAAGGAATCGTGGTGCGCCGCGGATCGCCGGAAGTCGGCCCTGCCGTCGGACTGCACCTGGCCGAACAGCGGGAATCCGTCGTCGTGCCAGGGGTGCCAGTTCGGGTCGATCATGAAATACCGGCAGTCAGAGGCGCGGGCCTGGGCTCCGGCGCCGGGGATGTCTCCGCGCTCGTACGCGATGATGTCCAACGCCAGCCCGCAGTCGGCCAGTTCGCGGGCACGCGCCGCGTACGTCCCCATGCCCCAGCCGCCTCCATGGACCAGGAAGCGGGGTTCCCGTTCCGCCCAACCGACCGGTTCGGCCGGGCTCACCGGGATGGTCCGGGCGATCGAACCCGCGTGTTCCTCCAGCAGCCAGACGTCCCGGCAGCCTGTCCGCGCCCCCTCTGTCCCCATGCCCGACGACGCGGCGGACGTGAACGAGGGCGACGCGACCGAGTCGACGTGGCAGGCATGGACACGGACGCCGGGCCGCTGTGCGGCGTACCACCGGGCGGCGGGCAGCCAGAATCCGGAGAGCACCACGAGCAGGTCCACCTCTGCGGCCGTCCACTCGGCGAGCAACGCCCGGACGGCTTCCTCGTCCAGGCCCGCGGAGTTCTGGTTCGACAGCCGCTGCCCGGCCAGGGCCAATCGGAAGTCACGGTGAAAGGCGTGCTTGGACGCGGGTATCCGGCTGCGCCTGTCCGGCGGCAGGAACCGCTCGAGCACGTCGACGCGGACCGGTCGGCCGGACTCGGTGAGCCGACGGGCCAGCAGCAGTCCCGGTACGTGCACTCCCAGTGCCACGCCCGAGGTGAGCACGGCGATCATCGGTCGGCCCCGGTGGCGCAGGCCGGGGCACGCAGCGCGTCCTTCAGTTTGTGGCTGCGGAGGCGCCGGGTGACGAGATCACGGAGCCCGGCGCAGCCGAGGTGTGAAAGCGACCTGTCCTCCGGCCTCTCGGTAGCAGGCCACAAAGGCGGCGTCCTTCTCGATGTCGTCGAACAGGGCCAGGGAGACGAAGTCGGCGTGCGGGTCACCCCAGAAGGCCCGCTCGGCGTCGATAAGTCCTTCGATACGCGGCTATCGGTACGGACTTCGCGGGTCGCCAGGACGGCGGTGCCTTGGCCGAAGGCCTCGCTCACCGCTGCGGACAGTTCCTCGCCGCTCACCGCTTGCCTGGTTCGAGTGTGCATGGCGCTCCCTCCTTGGCTGTGTGGCCGGTGTCGGACCGCAGTAGCCGGATCATGGGTGCCGCGAACATCGCGCTGATCAGGGCACGGGACAGCAGGTAGGCGGTGGACCACAGCAGGCTCAGGGCGACCGCGTCGGAGCGGGGCAGCAGCTTCCACGTGTCGGTGAGCAGCAGGACACAGACTCCTTGCGGACCGCCGAACCCCCCGACGGAGACGGGCAGTTGGGTGGCGAGGAGGAACAACGCGCCGAACTGCGCGAGGTGTCCCGGGCCGAGGCGGTGGCCCGAGTCGAGCAGCAACAGCCACCAGGCGGCGATCATTGCAAGCGCCAGGGCGAGCCGCAGCGCCAGTTGCATCGTCATCTCGGCGGGGCTGCTACGGATGAAGGCGGCCAGGAACTCACTGCCGCGTATCCGGGGGAAGACCCGACGTGCCGCCGGCAGCCAGGCCCAGAAGAGGAGGAGAGCCAGTGCCAGGCACGCGCTGATGCCCAGCAGCACGACGTCTGCGGACAGTCCGGTACTGCCGAGCGCCGCGCCGGCCAATACGAATGCGATCACCGCGGCGGCGTCGGCGAGGGTCAGGACCTCGGTGGCTCCAAGGGTCCGTGCCATCCCCACCCGCCAGCGGCGGTGAAAGTACACCGGGGCGATCAGCTTGGTGAGAGGCGGGAAGATCAGCCCGAGAAGCTGTTTGCCGCACACGATCGTCACCACGTGACGGATGGGCACATGAGGGGCGAGATGGCGGCGGTAGACCAGTGTGAACCCGGTGGTGTCCAAGGCGTAGAACGCCACGGTGTAGCCCAGTGCCACCAGAGCGATCACCCCTGGGTGGGTTTCGTGGAGGGCTCGGGCCAGAGCCGTCCGGTCAACTCCGCGCAGTGCCCACCAGCAGATCGCACCCGCGGCACCTGCTGCGGCCAAAGCGCTGGTGATCCTGCGCAGCGGTCCTTTGCGCGCACGGGTAGATGGGCCCGCGTTGATGGATGTTCCGACGGCTCCGGTCATCGTCCGGGCCTTCCGCTGAGGGCATCGAGGTAGATGTCTTCCATGACGGCGACCCGCTCGGCGGCGTCTGAGTAATTCGCGGTGCCTGGCTGGTCCAGCGTGTGGAGGATTCGGGAGAACTGATCGTCGTAATAGGCGGACGGTTGGAAGGACTCGACCCGGCGCCGGCCCTCCTGCGGAGCGATGACCAGATTGACGGGGAACGGCCCGGCAGCCGGTCGCAGGAAGTTGTTCAGCCGTACGCGGCCGCCGCTGAAGGTGAACTCGTGCTCCGCGCGATGCGGCTCGGCCAAAGCCGCGTCAAGCGTGGCGCGCAGACCGGACGGCCAGGTCAGCGTGGCCGTGAAGTCCAGGTCCACACCGCCCGGACCGCTGAAGTCGGAGTGACCGCCCGCGGTGGTGTTGGCGAGACCGACCGTGGCCTGTACGGCCTGCAACCAGTAGCTCGCAGTGTCGAGAAACGCGCCGCCGCCCAGCTCGGGCACGAAGCGGTAACCGGAGCCGACCGCGACGTCGAAGGAGATCCGGGAGCGGATCCCGGTCAGTTCGCCCAGTTCCCGCGATGCGATCAGGGCTCGGATCACGGTCTGCCAGGGGTGATGGGCGGTCATCACCGCCTCAATGACGTGGACACCTCCGGCCAACGCAGCGGTCCGCAGCGCGTGCAACTCGTGGCGCCCGAGGCACAGCGGCTTCTCCACGATCACGTGCTTGCCCGCGCGGGCGGCCTCGGCGGCCCACTGGGCGTGAGCCGAGTTGTGCAGCGACACATAGACGGTGTCGACGCCTGGGTCGGCGAGCAATGCCCGGTAGTTGGGGTGGGCGACGGGGATCCCGTGGGTCCAGCGGAAGGTCTCGGCCCGGTCGGCGGTACTGGCGGCGACTGCCCGCACCCGTATGCCGGGCCGTCCGGCCGAGGGCCGTACGATGGCCCGCTCCGCGATCCGGGTCGCGCCGAGCAGCCCGATCTCATGGGGCATGTGACACCTCGGTGGGCTGCCGGCCCATCAGGTCGAGGGCCTCGCCCATGATCTCGTCCAGCAGACGGTCCTCTTCTTGGCTGCGGGCCACCACGGCGTAGTAAAGGCGGCCTCGCGGCGGTCGGAGTGTTCCGGCTGTCAGCGGAAGCAGTCCTGGACGGCCCGCCCGGAGCAGTGCGCCACGTTCGTCGAGGACGGTCGTCAGTCGGTCGAAGACACGGGAGGCCGTGGACGGTTCGGGCAGGCGCACCGTACGGACGGACAGCCGGGCGGTCGTGCCCGGGCCGGCCAGCCGCCGCTCAAGGGCCAGGCTGATCAGGCCCATCGAGACCCGGGGATTGATTTCGAGAACCGGGACGAGGGAACCGTCGCGCAGGAGCATCGAGTCGACGCAGACCGGACCGTGGTACCCCTCGGCGGCCAGGGCCGCACCGACGCCGTTGATCAACTCCCGGTAGCGGGCCTGGGCGAGGCGCTGTTCCAAAGCCGCCGGGATGGGACGTGATCCGGTGTAGGAGAACTCCGTGTTCTGCATGAGCCTGATGCCGCGCCAGCGGATCTCGCCGTCCCCGGTGACGTGGATCTGCGCCGAGAAGTCGACGACCCGGTCGTAGTGGGGCTGCACGAACAGCTCCACAGTCGCGCCCTGGTCCACCTGCCGTTGAAGGACCCGGGCGACGGTGCCCAGCATCCGTGGTGATGACACCGCGATGGTGCCGCGACCGGCCACGCCGTAGGGGTCCTTGATCACTGCCGCAGCGGTGCCAAGTTGTTTCACCTGCGCCAGTAGTTCCGGTACCGACCTGGCCACCGTGCCGGCGCCGCGGAGTCCCATCGTCCGTACGAGCGCGTTCGACCACGTCTTCGAGGAGACCCGGCGCACCACGTCGGCACCGGGCAGATCCGCCCGCAGACCACAGGCGCGGATCAGGGGTGCGGTCTCCGGCAGGACGGCGTAGGGCGCCAGGCCGTAACCGGCCAGGTCTCCGGGCGGCGCGTGCAGCAGCCGCTGCTCGACCGTCAGGTGCGTGTCGTCGGTACCGGGGGACGGCGCCGGCCGGTACCGCAGCGCGATGCCGGCTCCGGCCAGGGCGCCGATGAACGAGTCCGGCAGGGCTGACCCGGTAATCAGCAGGTCATCGGGGCCGCACAGTACGGCAAGCAGCTCATCCATGGCAGCGACCACCCGGTCGCCGCCCGGGCTGCGGACATTGGGGAGCGTGGCCAGCCCGCTCGGGCGCCAGCTGCGCTCGGCGTCGAACGTGCCGAGCCGGATCAGCTTGCTCTCGCTCATATCGGCTGGCGCTGATGCTGCTGGTACGCGTCGGTCGTCACGAATTCGCAGAACTGCCGTACCGAGTCGAGCTGTGCGAGCTCCAGGCTCTCGAAGTCGAGTTCCAGGTCGAATTCGTCCTCGATACGGAGCAGGAACGTGATCATCTGGATCGAGTCGAGCCCGAGGTCGTTGACGATTCCGGTGTCGTCGGTGATATCGGCCACCAGATCCTGGCCGAGGATCCCGCCCAGGACGGCCTTGACCCGTTCCTGGACCGAGGCACCCGATCCATAACCGTTCACCTGGTCACACTCCGTTCAGATAGAGAAGGATGCACTTGGAGCAGACGGGCATCAGTCCGGTGCCGCTGAGTACCTCTCGCACCCGGCGGAACGGTTCGCCCTGCCAGACCTCGGCAACGCTGTTCGCGTAGAGGTCCCCGATGACGAACTCGGGGAAGAACTTGCAGGAACTGACCTTGCCGTCGGCGTGAACCTCCAGCCGGTTGGACACCGCCAGACAGCGGCTGCGCTGCTGCGCCGGCTGCGGCGTTCCCAGGACGAAGTCGGCGACCTCGTCGGGTTGCAGCTGCGGCTGGTAGCGGATGCGCACCCGCCATGTCCGTTCGGCGAGCTTGGCCATGGACCCGCGCAGTGTCTCGATGAGGTCGGGGTTCAGGCGGTAGGTGTAGGAGTGCCAGGTCGGTTTCGCGCCGGGGGACGGCTGGTCGAGCCACTTGAAGGACTTCTCGTACAGTTCGTCCATGGACTGGGCCACCGGCGGGCTGATGTACCAGGGGAACTGGAAGTAGACGGAGTTGACGCCGAGTTCCTCGGCCCACTCCATGAACTCGTACATGCCGCCCACGGTCTGGTCGCTCACCATGCACGAGATCGAGATCTCGCCCTGGAACTCTCCTGAGCGCTGGAGGTCGAGCATCGTCTCGATGTTGCGGATCGTGCGCGGGAAGGTGCCGCGTCCGCGGAGCGCCTCGTGGTCGCCGCCGAGGCCGTCCAGGCTCACCAGCAGATTCAGGCCCGGCCCGAGCGGCAGCAGGTGGGGCAGATTGCGCTCCAGCATCAGGCCGTTGGTGCACATGTTGATGGTGCGCGGGGTCCGCGCCAGCAGCTCCGAGATCTCCGCGAAGCGGGTGTGCATCAGCGGCTCGCCGCCCCAGAGGAAGACCTTGGCCCGCGTCTCCTCGGTGGCCCGCAGCACCCGGTCGACCACGTCCACGTCCAGCTCGGTGCGTTGCTTCTCCTTGCTGAAGTCGTGGAAGAAGCCCTGATCGCTCCACTGGTAGCAGTGGTCGCATCGCAGATTGCAACGATAGGTGAGCTGCATGCTCACCTCACGCGGCATCGGCGTCGCGTATCCCGGATCCAGGACGAGGTTTCTCCGGGTCTCGGAGCGAATGGCGACGGTGCGTCGCAGATCGGCGAATTCGCTGGAATTGAACTTGCGGTCTGTTTTCGGATGCACAGTGCATTCCTCTTGTTGTCGGCCGGCAACGCATCTGCGCCACAGTGGCTTTATCTGCGTGCCGGCCCGGTGACGGTCCAGGTGTCGTTGCCGGTGAGGAGTGCGCCCAGGTCGCCCTTGCCGTGTTGTTCGACGGCTCGTTCGAGTTGGTCGGCCATGTCGGCGTCGTAGACCGGGCGGTCGATGTCGCGCAGTACGCCGATCGGGGTGTGGTGCAGGGTGTCGGGGTCGGCGAGGCGGGACAGCGCGAAGGCGTTGGTGGAGCCGGCCGCGTGCGCGTCGTGGATCACGATGTCCGACTGGTTGGCCTCGGTGACATCGACCACCCGCAGGTCGCCGGTGGCGGGATCCCGTACGACACCGCGCGAACCGTCGGTTCCGAACCGGATCGGCTGCCCGTGTTCCAGGCGGATGAGGGCTTCCTGGGCGGACTGCCGGTCCTTGAGTGCGTCGAAGGCGCCGTCGTTGAAGATGTTGCAGTTCTGGTAGATCTCGACCAGCGCGGTACCGGGGTGGGCGGCCGCCTCGCGGAGGACCTCCGTCAGGTGCCTGCGGTCGGAGTCGATCGTGCGGGCCACGAAGGACGCCTCCGCGCCGATCGCGAGCGACACCGGGTTGAACGGGGCGTCCAGCGAACCCATCGGCGTCGACTTCGTGATCTTCCCGACCTCCGAGGTCGGTGAGTACTGGCCCTTCGTCAGGCCGTAGATCCGGTTGTTGAAGAGGAGGATCTTGAGGTTGACGTTGCGGCGCAGGGCGTGGATCAGATGGTTGCCGCCGATGGACAGCGCGTCGCCGTCGCCGGTGACCACCCAGACGCTCAGGTCGCGGCGCGAGGTGGACAGGCCGGTGGCGATGGCGGGGGCGCGGCCGTGGATGGAGTGCATCCCGTAGGTGTTCATGTAGTACGGGAAGCGGGACGAGCAGCCGATGCCGGAGACGAAGACGATGTTCTCGCGGGCCAGACCGAGTTCGGGCATGAAGCCCTGTACCGCGGCGAGGATCGCGTAGTCGCCGCAGCCGGGGCACCAGCGCACTTCCTGGTCCGACTTGAAGTCCTTCATCGACTGCTTCGCGTCGGTCTTCGGGACCAGGGAGAGTGCCGTGATCCCCTGCGTCGGGTGGTCGACGACGGGTGCCTCAGACATCTGCGCTCTCCTCCTGCACGGTCGTGATGGCGCGGGCGAGTTGCTCGGCCTTGAACGGCAAGCCGGTGACCTGGGTGTACGAACGCACGTCGACCAAGTACCTGGCCCGCAGCAGTTGGGCGAGCTGGCCGAGGTTCATCTCCGGGACGACGACGCGGTCGTAGGAGCGCAGCACTTCGCCGAGATTTCCCGGGAAGGGGTTGAGGTGGCGCAGATGCGCCTGCGCGACGGCGCCGCCGGCACGCCTGATGCGCCGGACGGCCGCGGTGATGGGCCCGTATGTGGAACCCCAGCCGAGCACCAGAGTGCGCGCTTGCCCGGAAGGATCGTCGACTGCGATGTCCGGGACGGCGATTCCGTCGATCTTCGCCTGCCGGGTGCGGACCATCAGGTCGTGGTTGGCCGGGTCGTAGGAGATGTTGCCGGGGCCGTCCTGCTTCTCGATGCCGCCGATCCGGTGTTCGAGTCCGGGTGTGCCGGGGACCGCCCAGGGCCGGGCCAGGGTCCGCGGATCCCGCTTGTACGGCCAGAAGACCTCGGTGCCGTCGGCAGCGGTGTGGTTCGGCCGGGTGGCGAACTGGACCCGCAGGTCTGGGAGTTCGTCGGCCTCGGGGATCCGCCAGGGTTCGGAGCCGTTGGCGAGGTAGCCGTCGGAGAGCAGGAAGACGGGGGTGCGGTAGGTGAGTGCGATGCGGGCGGCCTCGACCGCGGCGTCGAAACAGTCCGCGGGGGTGCGCGGCGCGACGATGGGTACCGGGGCCTCGCCGTTGCGCCCGTACATCGCCTGGAGGAGGTCGGCCTGTTCGGTCTTGGTGGGCAGACCGGTGGACGGGCCGCCGCGCTGGATGTCGATCACCAGGAGCGGCAGTTCGAGGGAGACCGCGAGGCCGATGGTCTCCGACTTCAGCGCGACGCCGGGACCGGAGGTGGTGGTCACCGCGAGCGAGCCGCCGAAGGCCGCGCCGAGGGCGGCGCCGACGCCGGCGATCTCGTCCTCGGCCTGGAACGTGCGCACCCCGAAGTTCTTGTGCCTGCTCAGCTCGTGCAGGATGTCGCTCGCCGGGGTGATCGGGTACGAGCCCAGGTACAGCAGCAGGTCGGCCTGCCTGCTCGCGGCGATCAGGCCGTACGACAGGGCCAGGTTCCCCGAGATGTTGCGGTACTGGCCGGCCGGGAAGGCCGCTGCGGCCGGCTGCACCTCGTAGGAGACCGCGAAGTCCTCGGTGGTCTCGCCGAAGTTCCAACCCGCCCTGAAAGCGGCGATGTTCGCCTCGGCGATGTCCGGCTTCTTCGCGAACTTCTTCCGCAGGAAGCCCTCGGTGCCCTCTGTCGGACGGTGGTACATCCAGGACAGCAGCCCGAGCGCGAACATGTTCTTGCTGCGCTCGGCCTCCTTCCGCGACAGCGGGAAATCCTTCAACGCGCCCACGGTCAGGGTCGTCAGCGGCACCGGGTGCACCGAGTAACCCTGGAGCGAACCGTCGTCCAGCGGGCTGGCGGGGTAACCGACTCTGGCCAGTGCGCGCTTGGTGAACTCATCGGTGTTCACGATGATCTCCGCGCCGCGCGGCAGGTCGTCGACATTCGCCTTCAGCGCGGCCGGGTTCATCGCCACCAGCACGTCGGGGGCGTCGCCCGGCGTCAGGATGTCGTGATCGGCGAAGTGCAGCTGGAAACTTGACACTCCCGGCAGGGTGCCTGCGGGGGCCCTGATCTCCGCCGGGAAGTTCGGCAGCGTCGACAGATCATTCCCGAACGACGCCGTCTCCGAGGTGAACCGGTCCCCCGCGAGCTGCATCCCGTCGCCGGAGTCCCCGGCGAATCGGATGATCACCCGATCCAGCCGCCGGATCTCCTTGGCCGGACGGCGCTGCTCACCGAGGACCGGTTGTTCGGCCGCTGGGCTGCTGACCTGACTCGTCACTGGATCGGACCTCCGTCGAAGCGGCGCACGCGTGTCGCCGTGACTCTGTCGTGGGACGGCACCCGGCTCATCCGCCGTGGTAGGGGCACTGACCGCGGCCGAGGTCGCGGGCCTGGTCGTCGAGGTAGAAGTTGGGGCGCTGGTCGGCCTGGTCGTAGTACCGGTGGAAGACCGGGGTGATGCCGCCGGACAGCGGGGGGACGATCCAGGTCCAGTCGGCGGGGACGGTTCTGCCCGCGCGCTGTTCCTTCTCCAGGTGGGTCAGGAAGCGCCGGGACTCGGTGTGGTGGTCGCTGATACGGGCGCCGGCCTCGTTGAAGGAGTGCAGGACGGCCACATTGAGTTCGACCAGGGCGCGGTCGCGCCACAGGGAGGTTTCGCTGTCGGTGTCCAGGCCCAGGCGGGTGGCGATGAGCGGCAACAGGTCGTAGCGGCCTTCGTCGACCAGGTTGCGGGCGCCGATCTCCGTGCCCATGTACCAGCCGTTGAAGGGGGCGAGCGGGTAGTCGAGGCCGCCGATGCGCAGCCGCATGTTGGAGATGGCCGGCAGTGCGTGCCAGCGCAGTTCCAGGTCGGCGAACCAGGGGTGTTCGGGGTGACTGAGCGGGACTTCGAGGACGGCGTCGGCGGGGACGTCGAAGAGCTGCGGCTTGGTGTCGTGGGTGCTGACGACCAGGGGCAGGACGTCGAAGGCGCCGCCGGGGGCGTTCCAGCCCATTCGCTGGACCAGTTCGGTGAAGTCGGCGTACGCGGGGTCCCCGATGACGCTGCCGTCGCTCTGCCGGTAACCGGCGTAGCGGATGAGCTGGTCGTTCCATACCCGCGGGCTGGGGCGGCCGGGGACGTCGGGGGCGAAGACGGAGATCACCGGGCGGATGCGGCCGCCGTTGGTGCCCTGCCGGAGATGGGTGATCAGGTGCTGGTGGATTTCCTCGGGGGCGGTGGCATCGCGACGGTCCAGGACCTGCAGGCTGTTCCAGTACAGGCGGCCGATGCAGCGGCTGCTGTTGCGCCAGGCCACCCGGGCGCCGAAGGCGAGTTCGGCGGAGCTGTGGCGGTAGGTGCCGGTGTCGCGGATCTGCCGCTGTATCTCCTGGAGCCGCGTGTGGAGGGAGTGCGGCTGGTCGGGGTGTTCGCGGTGGTGCATCCGGATGAAGTCCTCGGCTTCGGCTGGGTCGGCCTGGCCGGCCCCGCCGGAGACAGGGAGCGACGCGGGGTCCTCGTAGGTGGGCTGGGGGCGCGGGGGCGGGTGGGGCGCGAGGCGTGCGGCAAGGGTGTCGGAAGGGTTCATGGCCTGTCCTCGGAAGGGGGCAGCTCGGCCCGGGGCGGCGGGTGTCGGGAGGAGCGGCCGGTGGCCGCCCGCTGTAGTGCGCGTGGGCGCCTGCGCCGGTCACCGGGGCCGGGCACCGACGACAGGTTGTGGTCCCGGTGACGACGAGACGCCCACGCGGTTCTCGGGGGCGGCCGGGCGTCAGGCGCTGCTGCCGGGTGCGGCGCCGACGGACTGCCCGGTCCGGGGCGAGCGGGCGATGGAGGTGCCGAACAGTTCGTCCCAGTAGGGGGCGCTGATGCCGAAACCCCGGGTGTCATCGCGGAAGTGATGGCGCATGTGGTACTCGCGCAGGGTGCGCAGCAGGCGGTTCTTCGGTTTGCCGTGGTGCAAGTAGAGGTGGAACAGGTCGTAGGCGAGGTATCCGACGATGTAGCCGGCTCCGAAGACCAGCGGCACACCGAGCAGCCCGCTGGAGAAGTAAAAGGCCGACCCGACCATGGGGATGCTGAGCAGGGGGCTGAGGATGGAGCGGCGGGCGTCCTGCGGGTACTCGTGGTGGACGCCGTGCAGGAGGTAGTGAAGTTTGGCGCCGAAGCCGCGCTCGGGCTCGTAGTGCAGGACGATCCGGTGGCCCCAGTATTCGGACAGGGTCCAGTAGACGTAGCCGGCGAGCCCCCAGCCGAGGAGGGACCAGCCGCCGCCGCGGCCGACCGAGACGACGGTGGCGCCGACGGCTACGGGGGCGAACATGATGACGGTGGTGGCCGGGCTGACATGGATGAGCTTGTCAAGGAGCCGAATGCCGGTCACGGAGGGGGCGTTGCCCCGCCTGACGGCACCCTTGCTGACGGAGGCCGGCTTGGTCGGGGCGTTCACAGACTCGCCTCCCTGGGTCCCATGTGGCCCAGCCGTGCCTCGTAGCCGATGCGGGCCTGGTAGTCGGTGGTGCGCAGCAGCTGGTCGGCCTTCAGGAGCCGTCCCATGGCGTCGCGCCAGGGCTGGGGCAGCAGGAACAGGGAGCGGGTGACCGGGTTGGTCCAGCCGGGGACGTAGACGTTGTAGCGGGGGCGGCGGGCGGTGCGGAGCACGGCCGCGGCGATGTCCTGGGGGGTGAGCAGGGGGACGAAGCGGCCCTTGCTGACGCCGGAGGTCAGTTCGGTCTGGGCGGGGATGGGCAGGATGATCGACAGGTCCACGCCGGAGCCGCGCAGTTCTGCGCGTACTCCCTCGGACAGGCCCACCACGGCGTGCTTGGCGGCCGAGTAGGTGGCGCAGCCGGGCAGGCCGATCATGCCGACGGCGGAGACCATGTTGATGATGTGGCCGTGTCCGCGCTCGCGCATCGGGCCCAGCGCGGACTTCATGCCGTTGATGGTGCCGAGCAGGTTGACGTTGATCTGGTGGAGGGTGGCCTCGTCGCTCTCGTTCTCGAAGCGGCTGACCAGCATCTCGCCCGCGTTGTTGACGAAGATGTCGATGGGGCCGAGGTCGGCCTCGACCGTCTTCCAGAATTGTTTGGCGGATGCCGGGTCGGTCACGTCCAGTGGGTAGGCGTGGGCGCCGATCTGGTCGGCGACCGTGGCCGCGAAGTCGTGGTTGCGGGCGCCGATGGCGACCTTGGCGCCCTGCTTGATGAATGCCTCGGCGGTGGCGCGGCCGATGCCGCGGCTGCCGCCGGTGATGGCGACGACCTGGTTGGTCAGTTTCCTCGACACGGGTCCTCCTGGGTGGGGAGTTGTTGGGGTTCGGGCGGCGGTCAGGCGAGGGCGTGGAAGCGGCGCGAGTACCAGACCAGGGGCTGGCTGTGGGTGTATCCGAGGGCGTTGACGCGGCCGGTGAGGATCGTGTGGTCGCCGCCGGGATAGGTGTCCTGGACCTGGCAGGAGAGCCAGGCCAGTGCCCCGTCGAGGACGAGTGACCCGCCGGCCTCGTGCCGGCAGGAAGCCGCGGCGAAGCGCTTGCGCTGGTCGGTGTCACGGTCGGCGAAGTCCTTGGCGAGGTTCGCCTGGTCCTGGCGCAGCACGTTGACGGCGAAGGTGCCGTGGTCGCGGATACGGACCAGCGTGCGGCTGTTGTTGTCGACGCACACCAGGACCAGGGGCGGGTCGAGGGACAGGGAGCAGACGGCGCTGGCCGTCATGCCGGCCGGGCCGTGGATCCCGTCGGTGGTGATGACGCTCACCCCGGCGGGCAGGTGGGCCATGACGTCACGGAACGCCTGGGCGGACGGCTGGGCGCAGGGTTCGCCGGGAACGGACGCGGGGGCGGAACCGGGGAGCGGTGGCAGGGCGATGGGGGTGTGCCAGGTCACGGCCGACCGCCGGCATCGGCCGCGACGGGCTCCGGCTCGTGCAGGGTGATGCGGCACCCGAACAGCCCCTGCGCGATCAGCGCCATGGTGTCCAGCAGAGTGCGGGACGCGATGGGGTCGATGAGCGAGGCGAGGCTGGGGATACCGAGGTCGAAGGCGGCAGCGAACCGGGCGCGGGTGTCGGGCCCTTCCTGCTGGACGTACCAGCCGCCCTCGAAGGTCTCGAAGTCGCCGTCGAGCTGGGTGAATTCGATGGTGAGCGCGGCCGGGTCGAAGCGGTCGCGCTCGGACCAGCACAGCACCCCGTTGCGGAAGTTGGCCGACCAGTGGGAGTCCACGGTGCGGTCGTCGACCTCGGTGACGCGGACCTCGCGGATGGCGTCGGTGTACTTGGGGTAGGCGGCGAAGTCGCGCAGCAGGCCGAAGACTTCCGGTGCGGCGGTGTCGGGCACGTGGACGTCGAGAGTGACCTCGGGCATGTCAGTGGAATCCCTTCGATAGGGCGGCGGACGCGGCGGTGAAGGCTTCGGAGATCCGGTCCAGGTCTGAGCGGGTGAGCACCGCCGGCGGGGTCAGGCGGACCACGCGGTGCGCGTTGAGGGAGTGGTTGACCAGCAGCCCTGCTTCGAGCAGGTGCAGTACGAGTTCGCCGGCGAGTGCCTCGTCGCGCATCTCGATGCCGATGAGCAGTCCCTTGCCGCGTATGTCGGCGACGGCGTCACCCAGCGGTGCGAGGGTGTCGCGGACCCGGTCGATGAGGTCGATCCCGAGCAGGTGCGCCTGCTCCACGAGGCCTTCCTCGGCGATGGTTCGTACGGCGGCGTGCGCGGCGGCCATGGCGACGGGGGCGCCGGCGAAGGTGGAGGTGTGCAGGAAGGGGTCGCGGTCGAAGGGCGCGTACGCCTCGGCGGTGGCGACCGCGGCCGCTACGGGAATCACCCCGCCGCTGAGGTTCTTGCCGACCAGGAGTACGTCGGGGCGTACGTCCTCGGTGTCCGCGCCCCACCAGGTGCCCAGGCGGCCGAGGCCGGTCTGGATCTCGTCCAGAACGAAGAACGCTCCGTACTGGACACAGAGCAGCTGGACATCACGGAGGTAGCCCGGAGGCGGCAGGACGACTCCGCCCTCCCCCTGCACCGGTTCGATCACGACACAGGCCGCGGGCCCGGCGGCCAGCGCGGAGGCCAGGGCTTCGGCATCTCCGTAGGGGATGTGTTCGGCGGGCAGCAACGGACGGAAGGGGTCCTGGTAGAACGGCTTGGCGGTCAGCGCGAGGGCACCGGTGGTCTTGCCGTGATAGCCGCCCGTCGCGGAGATGAGCCGCTGCAGTCCGTGGGCACGCGCCAACTTGATGGCCGTCTCGGTCGCCTCCGCACCGGAGTTGACGAAGTGCACGTAGTCCAGTCCGGGCGGGGTGATCTCGGCCAGCGCGGTCGCGGCGCCGGCCGCCACCGGTTCGAGCAGCAGGCGGGAGGCGAGCGGGTGGCGGCGGACCTGGGCGACCACCGCCTCGACGACCCGGGGGTGGCAGTGGCCGAGCAGGAAGACCCCGTAGCCGCCGCAGTCGACGTACTCCCTGCCGTCCGCGGCGAAGACCCGGGCGCCGTACGAGGCGATCTCCATCACGCCACCGGTCATGGACGCCAGCCGGGCCCTCCCCCGGCCCAGGTGCTTCCGGTAGGCGTCGAGCACGTCGGCCACCGACGATTCCTGCGGCGCCGTACCGCGTACGGTCGGCGTGGTCACCGGCGTCATGCGGGCACCCCCGCCGGGGCCGTCCGGACCGGGCTGCCGGTGGCTGTGACCTCGCCGATCCGCTTGGTCTCCGCGAGGTACAGGATCGAGCTGCGCAGGGCGGAGTCCGACCTGGACCGGGTCACCGGCGGCGGCCCGCCCGGCAGTTCGCCGAGCGAGGTGGGGAAGGTGGGTGCGTCGGCGAACAGCGCGGTCATGGCGAGCATGTCGTCGAAGCGGCGCAGCATCCGGTCCGGGAGGCCGTCGGCCAGGAAGACCGGGCGGATCAGCCGGTCGACCATGTCGGTGCCGACGAAGCGGGGCATCCTACGGTTCAGCCCGAGTTCGGCGCAGGTGTCCGCGACCACGTCCATCACCTGTTCGGCGCGGAGCGCCTGCGGCCCGGCGGTCACCCAGACCTCGCCGTCGCGGCGCTCCTCGGCGATCAGCGCGGCGATGGTACGGGCCACCAGGTCCTGCGGGACGAAGTCGATGAGTGAGGTGGCGGGCAGCGGGACCAGCGGCATGAGGCCGCGCAGCAGCATCTGCAGGATGTTGTGCAGTCCCTGGAACGCGGAGATCTCCCCCGTTCGGGAGTCGCCTATGACGATCGACGGACGGATGATCACCGCCGGTATGCCCGAGTCACGCACGACCTGCTCACCGGCGCGTTTGGAGTCCAGGTAGTCCTCCGGCCGGGCGGCGGCTTCCCCGGTGTCGCGACCCAGTCGGGAGCGGGTCAGTTCATGCCGGGCAACGAACGCGGTGGAGACGTGGTAGAGCGTCGCACCGGCGTCGGCGGTGAACTCGGCCACCGCACGGGTGCCGGCCTCGTTCGTGGCGTGGGTGGCCTCGGGCCCGCGGGTGAAGTCGGTCACGGCGGCGCAGTGCACGACGGCGTCGACCTGGCGGGCCAGGGCCTGGTACGTCTCACGGTTCAGACCGAGGCCGGGGGCGGTCAGGTCGCCGGTGAGCTGGTCGTCGGCGACCGGGCAGGGGCAGTGGTGGACCAGGGCGGTCACGTGGCAGGAGGAGGGGAGCTCGGCCAGCAGGGCAGTGCCGAGGACGCCCGAGGCGCCGGTGAGTAGGACGTTGGGACGGGAAGCAGACACGATGGTGCACCTCGGGGAGTCGGTCGACAGGGATTACGGCGCGGTCCGTCGCCGGCGGTCGTGCGGCAGGACGCCGTACAGGGGCAGTGCCCATCGACGGCTTGGCCTCAGTTGGGCCCGCCGTGCCGGACAGAGCAGGTTGTGCGGAGAGGTGTGCCGTCAGGAGGGAATGCGCAGCGGGTTGCCCGCGAAGTACTCGACCAGCGGCTCGGACATCCGGGCACGGGCCGGTGGGTGGAAGGCCAGGGCGCGGCAGGCCGAGTGCAGGTAGGCGATGTCACCGGAGGAGATGAAGGCCATCCCGCCCAGTGCCTCGACGCACAGTTCCAGTACGCGGCTGATGGCGTCCTGGGCGGCGTAGCGGCACACCAGAGCCCGGGCCAGCGTCCCTTCGTCGACCGGCCCGGCAGCGGCGCCCGCGGCGAGCCCTTCCAGCATCAGGGCGACGCCTTCGACGGCGGTGACCGCGTGCGCCCGGGTTGCGGGGGCGATCCGGGTGTTGGCCAGGGTGCGCTCCACCAGGGACGAGGCGGCGCCGAGGTAACTGGCAGTCATGAGAGCCTCGAACCACAGGAACCCGACCGTGTTGAGGCGGTCGAGCTCGCCGTCGGCGGTGACGTCGGTACGCACCAGCAGATCGGCGGGGACCTCCACGTCGGACAGCACGACCTCGTCGCTCTCCGCGCCGCCCAGCACCGGGCTGTTCCAGAACGGCCGCACTTCCAGGCCGGGTGCGGTGGCCGGGACGACGGCGACGGCCAGCCGAGGTGTTCCGTCCGCGTCGGGCAGGGCGACGGACGCGGTGAGCAGGTCCATGGACCTGGAGAGGCTGCACGGTTTCTTCGTGCCGGTCAGCCACACCTTGTCCCCGTCGACCCGTGCAGTGATCGAGGGATTGAGGATGCCCTGGCCGGTGCGGCCCTCGGCGAAGGCGGAGGCGAGCAGCAGGTTGTCCTTGGTGATCGCCGCCAGCAGCATCCATTCCATGCCGTCACTCTGGGCCGCGGTCTCCACCAGGGAGGCCACCGAGAAGTGGTGCATGGTGGTGGCGACCGCCAGGGACGGGGACCGGGAGCCCACCGCGCGCTGCACACGCACCGCGGTGAGCAGGTCGGCACCCTTACCACCGTGTTCGACCGGCACCAGCAGGGCGGGACCGCCAGCTTTGCGAAATTCCTCCAGTCCTGGACTGTCCGGCGATTCCCAGGTGTGCAATGGGGAGGCGGTCAGGGCGTCATCGAGCCCGGGGAGAAGTTTTTCGAGAACTGCACGTTCACGTTCCATATATATCATTTTCCGTGAGCCCTCACGTCGGTCGGCCAGATCGCTGGAATTTCTGGATGCGGGGCGGCGGGAAGTTTCCCCTTCGCCGCTGCGACGCTCCCAACGCTAAACACCTGTGATGCAACGACGGTTCAAGTGGACTGCAATTGGATGTCAGGTCTTCCCTGCCATGAATGGCATCCGCGCTGGACATCCCATGAACGAAGGCGTGAGGAAGTAACAACCGTTTCGGGGTGCATGAATGAGAAGCGGGAAACACCGGATGAAGCTATGCCGGCTTCTCCGCCTCAGCCTTGAGCCGGGCCAGGGTCTGTTCGATATTGCGCTGGTTGTGGGAGGTGCGGTCGACCACCCCGGTGGCCGCCACGGACACCAGGCACATGGTCCTGCCGCGCATGTCACGGGTGCTCTCGGTGACCCGGCTACCGCGAGCCGTGGGCACGATGTCGTAACGCCAAGTGGCCACAGGCATGCCTAATGACGTGACCTCGAAGGCGAGACTTCGGGGCGGCACGGCCTGCAGCACTTTGGTGGTCGTGCGCCAACGCCACAGGCCGTTCCGGTTCCAGGCACGGAACGTCGTACCAGGGGCAAGGCTGTCAGGGACGGCCCGGGCGGGCACGCGGGTCTCGACGACGAACCGGTCCCAGCGCGACAGATCCGCGATGAGGCCGTAGATCGTGGTCGGGCGGGCAGCGATCTCGATGCTTCCCACGATGGTCGGCTGGCGCATGCGGCTCCTTCCGATGCCGATCGCTCTCACTCCTCGATCCGAACGCTCCGGCTCAGGATCAGGTGGGCCGGCCAGGAAGAGGATCGCTCGCTGCCGCACAGGCCACGTCGGGGAACGCGGCTACGGAAGACACCATTCCATTTCCAGCTCCGTCGGGATGGTCGGAACCGGTGCACAGTGGTCTAGTACGACGTTACCGGCCGGGAATGCAGCGGATCTGCAGGTGACGTTCAAATGAATGACAAGTCAGTAGCTCTGTAAGTCGTGCTGCGGTTCAACTAAGCTCGAAACTGTCCACTCCGTTGTGTGGAGTGTGAAATTGGACCCTTCATGGGGGAATTATGCGTGTTCTGCTGGTCGAGGACGACGAGCATGTGGCCGATGCTCTGTGCGCGGCGCTGCGTCAGCAAGGGCACGACATCGTGTCCGCGCCGACGGCGGCCAAAGCACTGGCCAGCCTCGACGGCTGTGAATTGGTCCTACTCGACCTGGGTCTGCCGGACCTGGACGGTATCGAGGTGTGCAAACGGATGCGGGCCCGGACCTCGGTACCGATCATCGTACTCACCGCCAGGGCCGACGAGATCGACAAGGTGCTGGGCCTCCACGCCGGAGCCGACGACTACGTCGTCAAGCCGTACTCCGTCCACGAGTTGCGGGCGCGGATGGAGGCGGTGACGCGCCGGTCCTGCCGCTGCGGGGTGGGCCCGGGAGGACACGACCCGTCGTGCGGCGCCACCCCCCAGGAGATCGTGACGGCCGGCCCCCTCTCCCTGGATCTCCGCAGCCGCGACGTCACCCTGGATGGCCTGCCGGTCCAACTCACCCGCAAGGAGTTCGAGTTACTCGCGATGCTGATGGAACAGCCGGACACCGTCCACACCCGGGAAGCCATCATCGCCCGGGTGTGGGACGAGAACTGGTTCGGCTCGACGCGCACCCTGGACGTCCACATCGGCGCGCTGCGCCAGAAACTCGGATCGTACGAGTGGATCGAGACGACGCGCGGCGTCGGATTCCGCCTCGGCACCCCTCCTGCCGCTTAGGGCCCGGTGTGTGGATCTCCGTGGCGGCGCGGGCCCTGGCATCGGCACTCACGGCGTTGTCGTCAGTCGACAACTCCCCCAAGCTCTCGGCTTCGCCCGATCAGCGAGACCCCGTTCGCGTTGCCTCCCTCCTCCGCCCTGCGATCGCAGGCGGAGGACTCCGCCCGTTCCTCCACGGGGATCCACACGCCAGGCCCTAATGACCACCCCCGTCTGGAGGCATCCTTCGTGCGCCGCCGTCTGCTGATCACGTACCTGACCCTCACCGCGCTGCTCCTGCTGGCCACGGAGGTTCCTCTTGGCATCAGCCTGGCCATGAACACCTATCACCATCTGGTGATCCGCCAGGTTTCGGACACCTTCGTACTCGCCTCCGCCGCCGCAGCCGACGCGGACAATCCGGAGCCGGAACAGGCCTGGGCCGACAGAGCCGACGCCTACGCCCGCGACCACGACACTGTGGTCCTCCTGTTCGACACCCAGGGAAAGCAGATTCGCAGCACCCGCCCGGGCGCCCTGGTGAACGAGGACGAGTGGGAGGACGTTCTGGAGAAGGCGCTCGCGGGACGGAGCACGGTCCCGTTGGACTACTCCTTCAACGTCAGCGCACGGCCCCTGTTCGTGGCGGAGCCGATCCTTCAGCACGGGAAACCAGCCGGAGCGGTGGCGACGATCGCCCCCACCTCGTCCCTGCGCTCGGAGGTGACGGAAGACTTCCTACTGCTCCTGGGAGCAGGCCTGATAGGGCTGTTGGCCTCCGCTCTGGTGGCCATACCCCTCGTACGGTGGAGCCTCGGTCCGGCCCGGAAACTGCACGAGACGGTTCGGAAGATCGCCCAGGGCCAGTACTCGGTACGCGCTCCGGCCCACCGCGGCCCGGTCGAACTGCGCGACCTGGCCGAAGCCGTCAACGCGATGACGGACCGACTGGTCTCGGTCCTGGAAGCCCAGCGCAGCTTCGTGGCCGACGCGTCCCACCAGATGCGCAATCCGCTGACCGCCCTTCGTGTACGGGTGGAGGCGCTGGAAACGGTCGTCCCGCAGGAGGGGCAGAAGGACCTGGTGGTGGCCATCACCGAGGCGGACCGCCTCAGCCGGATCCTCGACGAGCTCCTCGCCCTGGCCAACGCCTCGGCCGCAGGCTCCGGGACCATCACGGTCGAGGTCCGCTCGGTCGTGGAGTCCCGCGCCCAGGCCTGGAGCGACCGGGCGGAGGAGGCCGATGTCACCATCGCGGTCCAGGGCCGTCCGGTGGCCGCCGTCTGCCTGCCCGGGGCCCTTGACCAGGTGCTGGACGTCCTCCTCGACAACGCTGTCAGTTTCTCCCAGCCTGGCGGCCGGGTGATCATCCGGACCCGCTCCGACGACACCTGGGTGTATGTGGAGGTCGAGGACGAGGGCCCCGGTATGACGGGCGGTGACAAGGACCGGGCGGCCGACCGCTTCTGGCGCGGACGACAGCCCGTCGGCAGAAGCGGCTCCGGCCTCGGCCTGGCCATCGCCAAAGCCCTGCTCACCGCCGGCGAGGCCCGGCTCGAACTCGAGGACGCCGCACCGCACGGCCTGATCGCGCGGGCGGTCCTGCCCCGGGTTGTGTCGGCGTCGGCGCTGCGCGATGCCACCGAGGCGGAGTCGAACACCGCGAGAACGTAGCGGTGACATAAGCTTCACCGGGTCGCGCAGCCTTCGGCCCTGCTTGTTCTCAATCGCCGGACGGGCTGATGTCAGCCCGTCCGGCGGTCGAGGACGAACCGGCCACCGGACCAGCGAGCAGTCCCTCCAGTTCGGTGGCCGCCCTGTCCGCGCCACCGGCACTCCGCAGCCGGGTCGCGACATCTTCGGCCGCGGCCTTCTTCGTCACCGCCTCGCGCACCGCGTCACGCAGTCGGCGTGCGTTCAGCCGTCCCGCGGGCAGCCGAGTCCCGGCGCCCGCGATCTGCACCCGGCGCGCGACCTCCAACTGGTCACGGCCGAAGGGCACGATGCACACCGGAACACCGGCCAGCAGCGACTTCTGGGTGATCCCCATGCCGCCGTGGGACACCACACAGACGGACCGTCGCAGCACCAGGCTGTGCGGCACGAACCGGTGGAGGTGGGCGTTGGGAGGCGCGCGGAAGGTGTCGGGGTCGGTGGAGGCGGTGGTGACGACGACGTCGTAGGGTTCGTCGGCGAGCGCGTCGAGGGCGGTCTGGATGAGTTTCGCGTCGTCCTGGAACACCGTGGAGACCGTCACCAGGACGATCGGCCGCTCGATCGCGGCGAGCCACTCCGGCTCGGCCTCGTCCGCGGCGGGATCCCAGCTGCTCGGCCCGACCATCCTTACCGACGCGGGCAGTTGAGTCCTCGGGTACTCCAGCGGCTCCGCCGTGTAGGACAGGATGAGAGGAGCCGTCATGTAGAGGTCCGGCACGTGCTTGACACGCGGGAGACCCAGGCCGCGCCGCAGCTTGTTGATCGGCGGCAGGGAGATGTCGAACAGCGGGACGGCGCTCTGCCGCAGTATGTCGTCACGCAGTCGGCCCACCCAGGTGGTCGGCGGCTTGAGGCCCAGTCCGAACGGCGGCGCGTCCCTGGTGGTCAGCGGCAGCAGGAAGGTGGCGATCTGCGCCCAGGGGAGCCCGGACGCCTGCGCCGCCGCGGCTGCCCCCCAGCAGTTGTTGTCCAGCGCGATCGCGTCCGGCCGCCACTTCCGTACGGCCTCCTGGAGGTCGGTGACCTCGTAGCGGGCCCGGTCGGAGTACATCGCCACCGAGCGGCGCAGTGCGCCGATGGGAGTGCGGGCCTTCCAGGTGTCGTCCTCGCGGCGCTCGATGGCCGGGTGGATCGCGTCGGCCTCGAATCCCTGCCGGCGCAGGTTCTCCAGGCCCGCTTCCTCGGCGTAGACGACCACTTCGTGGCCGCGCCGCCGCAGTTCGGACAGGGTGGGGATCAGCGGGTAGATGTGTCCGCTTCCGGGGGCGGTGTAGACGAGACAGCGGCTCATGGCGGGGATCCCTCTTCCGGGGGTGGATGGGCTGTTGTGCTGTTCGGGATGCGCTTCTTCAGCGGGCGGGCGCCCGCTCGGCGGGCTGGTCCGCGCCGGGCTGCTCCGGGCCGGGTGCCGGGGACTCGTCGGGGAAGTCGCGTTGCCGCATGAGGACGAAGCCGAGGATCCCGCCGGCGATCGCGACGATCCCGCCGACCCGCATGACGATGTCGAGGCCCGCGATGAAGGCGTCGTTCGCGGTGCGGGCGACGAGGGCGCGCTGGCCGGCCGGCACGGTGCCGGCGACCTCGGTCAGCCTGCCCGCGGAGACCATCTGCGCGAGTTCGCTCGCCTGGCGGCCGGTGAGCTCGCCGGAGGCGCTGATCGCCGCGGCGAAGTTCTCCTTCGTCTGGCTGTGGGCCACGGAGCCGAGTGCCGCGACGCCCAGTGCGACTCCGCCCTGCTGGAAGGTCTCGCTGATGCCGGAGGACATCCCCGCCCTGCGCAGCGGGACGAGGGCGACGGCGGCGGCGGCACGGACCGGGTTGAACACACCAGCGCCGAAACCGGCGAGCAGCATGCCGGGCAGCAGATCGGTCCAGGTGGAGTTGACGTCGAGGCCGTCGGTCGCGAGCAGCCCCATGCCCAGTGCGACGCATCCGACCCCGACGAGCAGCCGGGCGGGAATGCGGGTCGAGTAGGTACCCGCCACGGCCGCCGCGATGAACACCGCGACGGTGAGCGGCAGATAGCGGACCCCGGTGCCGTAGGCGGAGAACCCCAGAACGTACTGCATGTACAGGACCTGGAAGAGGATGGCCACGTTGAGAGCCGCGTTCGCGGCGAGCGTCGCGATGGACAGTCCGTTGAAGGACCGGTTGCGGAACAGGGCCAGGTCTAGCATCGGATCGGGGCGTACCCGCTCCACGGCCACGAAGGTGGCCATCAGGACCGCGGCGCCGGCGAACAGACCGATGATCAGCGGGTGCGTCCAGCCCTGCGATTCGCCACGGATGAGCCCGAAGACGAGCATCGCGAGCGCGGTGGAGAACAGTGCGAGGCCGGGCCAGTCGATTCGCTTGCGTTCCGGGTCGCGGGACTCGGCGGCGCGGGTGACCATGACCAGAGCCACCAGCAAGCCGATCGGCACGTTCAGCAGGAAGATCCACCGCCAGCTGATGGCCGTCAGCGCGCCGCCGAGCAGCGGGCCGACCGCCACGGCGAGGCCGGTGACGCCTCCGGAGATGCCGAAGGCGATGCCGCGCTGCTTGCCGTGGAAGTCGTTGGCGATCAGCGCGGGTGACACCGCGTACATGACGGCGCCGCCGACGCCCTCGACCGCCCGGGCGAGATTGAGCGTCAGGGGACTGGACGCCACCCCGCACAGCAGCGACGCCAGAGTGAAGATGCCCAGGCCTATGACGAAGACGCGCTTGCGGCCGAGTTGGTCGGCCAGGGTTCCGGCGGCCAGCAGGAACACCGCGAGGGTCAGCGCGTAGGAGTCCACGACCCATTGGAGGTCGAAGAAGCTCGCCCCCAGGGACTTCTGCATGTCGGGGAGCGCCACGTTGACGACGGTGACGTCGAGCAGCAGCATGAACGTCGCCACCGAGACGGCACCGAGCATCCACCACTTGTTGGGGCGCACGAACGGTACCGGCCGGTGATCCGGGGGGACAGTCTTGTTGTCACTGTGGTCAGCCATGTCAGGTGCACTCCGGGGCAGGGGCGGCGGGATGTGCGCGTACACCGGCGGTGTCGTCGGCGTCTTCCACGCTAGGGACGCCATCGGCAGCGGCAGCCAAGGGGCGATGCAGCAGAACGTCAAGAAACCGCGGCGGAGAGCGAGTTGAGGGCAGCGAGCCCCTCTGTGCCGTGCGCGCGGCCCCGAGACGCCGGCATTTCTCGCCTTCTGCCCGTGCGCGTGGATGCCACGCTCGTACGCGGCATCCACGTCCCGGCCTTGAGGCGGCCGGGCGCCGCCTTGCGGCGGCTGTGTCAGGCCGTCGTGGTGACGGCGACCGTGTGATACCCGGAGGCACCGGTCGGGAACGGTTCGCGGGGAACCGCGCTCTGCAGCACTCCGCCCCGCCCTGCGCAGCGGGCCTGGATCGTGTGCGGGCCCGGGGGCGTGGAGAGCGGCAATCGCCAGCGACGCCAGGCCGCGGGGGCGAGTTCGTCGGCGAGTTCGGCGGTCTGCCAGGGGCCGCCGTCGACCCTCACCTCGACCGCCTCGACACCGTGCGGGGGTGCCCAGGCCACTCCGGAGCACACCACCGGGGTGCTCGGCAGGCGGCCTGCGGCTGGTGTGTCGATACGTACCGTGGGGCGTACCGGCACCGGCTCGCGCGGCCAGCCGCGCGGGAGCCAGTAGTCCTGGTTCGGGTGCTCGGTCAGGCGCAGTTCGGTCAGCCATTTGGCGCCGGTGAACTGCCCGTAGATACCGGGCACGAACACCCGGGCGGGAAAGCCGTGCGCGGCACTGAGCGGGCGTCCGGCCATACCGACGACCACATAGGCGTCCAGCGTGCGCACCAGATCCAGCGGCAGGGTGCACTCCCAGCCGTCGGTGGCGCGGGTCACCAGAAAGCCCGCCGCGGCATGCGGTACGACCTCGTCGATCAGGTCCCGCAGCGAGAGCCCGGTCCAGCGCTGGTTGCCCAGCCGGCCCCAGCCCAGCCGGTTGTGGACGCAGGAAAGCACCGCGTCGAACTCGACCAGGTCCCTGGCGAGCAACTGCGCGTACGACATCCGCAGGGGCGAGGCGCATGCGCCGGTGATGTCCAGTTGCCAGGTGTCCGGGTCGACCAGCGGTGGCCGCATGGCGACATCCGTGACGTAGAAGTCGTGCGGTGGGGTCATCAGCGGGCTGACCCCGGGCCAGGACTCGGCACCGTCACGCGGGGGCGGCAGTGGGCGCGCCACCTTCAGCTCGGCGGCTCCTCTGACGGTGTCGTGCCGGGACAGCTGCCGCTTCCGGGCCCGCAAGGCCGCCGTCAATGCGCCGCCGCCCGCCAGCGCGAGGGCGGGCGCGCCGCCTGGGGGCATGGACAGTGCCAGCAGCGTGGCCAGGCCTCCCGCCGCGGCCGTGCCCAGCGCCCGGGCCGGCTGGGGTCCGCCTGCGGCGTCCGACGCGCCCCGCCGCCGCAGCGCGAGGGCGGAGCCCGCCGCACCCGCAGCGGTGACCGCCAGATCCCTGGGGAGGCTGCGATCGGCCCGGCCGAGTACCGCACCGGCCCCGACAGCCGTTCCGGCGACCAGTGCCCGGATCGTCGGTTTGTCCGCGGCACGTAAGTACTTGACGGTGCGTTCGACCACGGGCCGGGGACCGCTGTCCACGACGAGCTTGCCCGCGGCGTCCACCGGCGACCCGGTCTGCCACAGCGCCGCGAGGATCTCGGCCGTGCCCACCCCGAACAGTGCGGCGGCCGCACCCTGCTGCCACGTACCCATCGCCCACTCCTGAACTAGGTGTGTATCGTTATTGCAACGCAAGTGTTGCATCCTTGGGGGGCCACGTGGCAAGCACGGCGAACACCGGGAGTCCGGTCCTGGACGAGGCGGTCCTCGCCGCCACCGCCAAGGTCCTGGCCGAGCACGGCTGGCACGACTTCACTCTGGAACGCGTGGCGGAGGCCTCGGGGATCTCCCGGGTGACGCTCTACCGGCGTGGCATCACCAAGGACGTCCTGGTCGACGCCCTGGTGGTGGGCGCCGCGCAGGCCTGGCAGGCCGCCATCTGGCCGGCCATGACCGCACCGGGCAGCGGCGGGGACCGACTGCTGCGCGCGCTGCGCGCCGCCTGCGCGGTGGTCGAGGAACACCTGAGGCTGCTCACGGGACTTTCCACCGTGCCGGACCCGGTCTTCCACTTCGGCGAGAGCGACCGTACGGGCCGCTCCACCCGGGACGTCTACGTGGCCCCGTTCCGCCGGCTGCTCCAGGACGGCCAGAGCGACGGGAGCGTGCATCCGCACCTCGACGCCGAGGAGACCGCGACGCTGCTGTTCAACGTGATCACCAGGACCTACCTGCACATGCGCGCCGGCCACGCCTGGCCGCCGGACCGGGCCGCCGACTCCCTGCTGGACCTGATCACCCCCGGACTCCTGACCAGCGTCGCGGACGCAGACACCGCCACAACCACCGCCACAACCACCGCCGCGGATCCCACCGCAGAGACCAAGGAGTAGCCATGGCCACCGCAGTCTCCGAACTGGGCCCCATGCACGACGTCGAACTCCCCGAGGGAGTGATCCGCTACCACGAGACCGGGACAGGGCCGCCCATCCTGTTCGTGCACGGCATCATCGCCAACGCCGACGTCTGGCGCGGCGTCGTCGCGCGGTTGAGCGACCGCTACCGGTGCATCACACCGGACTGGCCGCTGGGCGGGCACACCGCACCCATGCGTCCGGGCACCGACTTCACCCTGTTCGGCCTCGCCGACCTCGTCCAGCGCACCATCGCGGCGCTCGGCCTGGAGGCGCCCGCCCTGGTCGGCAACGACACCGGCGGTGCCATCTGCCAGGCCGTGGCCGCGCGCCACCCCGAAAGGATCGGGTCCCTGGTCCTCACCCCCTGCGACGCCTTCGACAACTTCCTGCCGCTGCCCATCCGCCACCTGCAGGTGTTCGGCCGCACTCCCGCCGGACTCAAGATCCTCGCCGAGTCGATGCGGCTGCGCACCGTCCAACGGTTACCCATCGCCTTCGGCCTGCTCACCCGCCGTGCCATCCCCGCCGACATCATGGCCAGTTACACCGGCCCGCTCCGCGAACACCCCACCACCCGGCAGGACTTCGCCCGCCTGGTACGCGCCATCTCCACCACCTTCACCAAGGAAGCGGCCGAGGGCCTGCGGACCTTCCCCCACCCGGCCCTCATCGCCTGGGCCCGCCAGAACTTCTTCCCCCTCGCCCACGGCGAGCGGCTCGCAGGCCTCATCCCCGACGCCCGGCTGCGCATCATCGAGGACTCGGGCCCCTTCGTCACCGAGGACCAGCCCGACGAGACCGCCGCCCTCATCGACGAATTCCTCCTCGGCAAGCCCTGCCAATGACCACCAGGGTGGGGCAGCACATCCACAACCACTGAACGATCAGCCCACGGCGGCCGGCTCAGCTGCCGTCCGGGGTTCGGCGGGCCGCAACCGCCCCGCCGTACGGGTCAGCGCTGCTACGGCGGCGGGCAACCGGCGCCCACCCCGCTCGACGCCCGCCACAGGAGCCTGGGTTGGCCGGTGGAGGTGTCGGCGAGTTGCCAGGGGCGATAGCGATGCCGGAGACGGGGTTGTACAGGCCGCAGTGGGTGGCGACCAGCCGCCCGCCGAACAGGGAGACCACGGCGTCCATCTCGAAGGGGTGGACCAGAGCCGTACCAGCACCAGCAATCCGGCGGCGAGGGTCAGCGGGGCCAGCACCTCGTACGGGCGACGATGCCGCCGCCCGGCGGCGAGGCGTCCGCGAGCAGCAGGAGTGTGAAGAGGCCGCGCCCATCAGCGTGATCACGTACACGATGGTGCGCTACGGAGACCAGCGGGTCCGCGCCCACGAGCACGGTGGCGGGCGCTAGCAGGCCCGACAGACGCACCCCTCACGGGGGCCACCCCAGCAGCGGTCCGAGCCGCCGGACCCGACGCGAAATCCCACCGGTCGCCTGAACTCCCTCCGGCCACTCAACGTACTAAGGGACCTAGCAGTCACTACCCACGCGACTGCCCCAGGGCAGGTCCGTACGACGAAGTGGCGTCGACGGAGCGGACCCGCCGTGCTCGGACGATCGAGAAGGTGAAGATGGGAACTCTGGCGCTCAGTTGGATCGTGGCGGGGATCGCCACCCTGGTGGCCGCTGTCAGCGTGGTCCGAGTGGCCACCACCAGCGGTGAGACTCGGTTCGCGGCGGGCGGCGACCTTCTGATGGGCCTGTGCATGGCCGCTATGGCCCTGCCCGCGACGGTGGGCTGGTACGCGGGCTACGGCCTGTGGTGGGCGGTGGCGTTCGCCCTCCTCGGGCTCGGGGCCGCCGCGATGGCGGTCAAGCACACCCGTACGGGCGGATGGAAGCACGGGCGCCACTGGGTGCATCTTGTCGTCGGGAGCACCGGCATGGTGATCATGACGCTGGCCATGACGACTACGTCGTCCGGACCGGTGCTCGCTCTGGGCGGCTCCGCCATGGCGAACATGCCGGGTATGGAGAACATGGCAAGCACGACGAGCACGCACCAGATGGCCGGCATGGAGTCGATGCCAGGGATGGACATGGCCGGGATGGCGCAGGCCGCTGCCGACAGTGGGTCCTCTTCCGTATGGCGGTTCGTGATCGCGACGCTCGCCGTGTACTTCCTGATGTCGGTCGGCGCGTCCCTGTGGGCAAGGGTCCGGGGCACCGATCGAACCGGCGGGGATGCCGGCTCACAGTTCAGCTGGGGCCGTTGGCTGCTCGCCATGCCGGACACGGTGCTCGTATTCCTGGCATCGTTGACGATCTCGGTGTGGGACAGCAGCGGGATGGCGCAGAGGTCCGGCCACGGTCGGCGCCGCAAACCCGGAGCCGCACCGGACGCGGCGCTGGCGGCGCACGTCGGCATGGGCGGGACCATGTCCACGATGCTGCTCATGATGGTCGCGTGACGGTCAGGGACGACTGATCGGCGCGACGGCGACAGCGCGCATCCGCCCGGAGCGCAGAGCAGCGCAGGGGGCTTCGCCATCACCACGAACCCGCACCTGCGAAGGTGCTTCGTATTCGGCGTCCAGGACGGCGAGAACGGATCCGCGCAACCCAGGTGCCCGGGCGGACTCGAAGCCCGTGCCCCCAGCGCGGGCCGTCGGCGGGCGCTGTCCACACACCCCTGACGTGGTACTGGCGCGACTTTCGCCGACAAGGACTCCAGGCACGCCGTCACAGCATCGAGGGCAGCACCTTCGGCACCGGAAGCATCTCCGGCGGCAGGTCCAGAACGTTCCACCGCGCTACCGAAGGCCCGTCGTAACGCCTTCCGCTGCACCTTCGACACGAACATGAGGGGCACACTGAACGTCAGTTGAGGCGTCGAGGACCTTGATCGGCGCCAGCACCTCACGCAGGCGCCGACGGAGGCCAGGCCTTCGAGTCGGCGAACGCGGGGCATGCGCGCCACCGTCCGAGATCGGGCCGGGCCTCGATGTGAAGCCGCCATTCCAAACCACAGTCCCTACTAAGTAAGTTAGGCGGATGTGCGCCTACCGGACGGAGCGGCGTGCGTAGCGCCACAGGTAGCGACAATACCCCTAGGGGGTATAACGTTGGCCTCCGACGGAGAGGCCAGGAACGACACCCCTCCCGGCGAACCACCCCACGCATCCACACCTGAGGAATGAGCCATGACCACCGAGACGAACTCCGACTCCTGCTGCGGCACCGGTTCCTGCGGGTCCGGCACCACCGTCGACGTCCACGGCGTCGGCGTCGGCGTCACCACCGTCTACAAGGTCTCCGGCATGACCTGCGGCCACTGCGAGGGCGCCGTCTCCCGGGAGATATCCGCCCTGGACGGCGTCACCGCGGTCACGGCCGTCGCCAAGACCGGCGAAGTGACCGTCACCTCCACCGCCCAGCTCGACGAGGAGGCCGTCCGTGCCGCCGTCGACGAGGCCGGCTACGAGCTCGTCGGCCACGCCTGACGACCCCGTCGGGGTCCTCCCGGCAGTGCGAATCCCTCCCCGCGCCCGGACGTACCGCTCCGCTGATACGGACGCCGTACGTTCCGGCCTCCCTCTGGAGATACGCCCATGACCAGCACGGCTCCCGAGAAGACAGTCCCCGAGGCGGCACCCGCGCCCGCCAACGCGGTCGAGCTCTCCATCGGCGGCATGACGTGCGCCTCCTGCGCCGCCCGCATCGAGAAGAAGCTCAACCGCATGGACGGCGTCACCGCGACGGTCAACTTCGCCACCGAGAAGGCGAAGGTCTCTTATCCGGCGGGTGTCGAGGTCGCCGAGCTCATCGCCACCGTCGAGAAGACGGGCTACACCGCCGAGGAACCGCCCCCACCCGCTTCCGCGTCCACCCACGAAAGCGAGGGCGCTGAGGCGGCGCACGGCGAGCTGATGTCCCTGCGGCAGCGTCTGTTCGTGTCGCTGGTGCTCACCGTGCCCGTCGTGGCGATGGCGATGGTTCCTTCCCTGCAGTTCGACAACTGGCAGTGGCTGTCGCTGACTCTCGCCGCTCCTGTCGTCGTCTGGGGTGCTTTCCCCTTCCACAAGGCCGCCTGGACGAACGCGCGGCACGGTGCCGCGACCATGGACACACTGGTGTCCATCGGCACACTCGCCGCGTTCGGCTGGTCGCTGTGGGCGCTGTTCTTCGGGCACGCGGGCATGACGGGCATGCGGCACGCCTTCGAGTTCACCGTCTCACGCAGCGACGGCTCCTCCTCCATCTACCTGGAGGCCGCGGCCGGCGTGACCACGTTCATCCTGGCCGGGCGCTACCTGGAGGCGAAGTCCAAGCGCAAGGCGGGTGCGGCGCTGCGGGCGCTGCTGGAGCTGGGCGCGAAGGACGTCTCCGTACTCCGGGGCGGCAGAGAAGTACGCATTCCCGTCACGCAGTTGGGCGTCGGTGACCACTTCGTCGTACGACCCGGCGAGAAGGTCGCCACCGACGGGACCGTCGTCGAGGGTGAGTCGGCGGTGGACGCCTCCATGCTGACCGGCGAGTCCGTGCCGGTGGATGTGACGGTCGGCGATGCCGTGACAGGGGCGACCGTCAACGCCGGAGGCCGCCTGGTTGTCGAGGCTGCCCGGATCGGAGCCGATACCCAGCTCGCGCGCATGGCGAGGCTGGTCGAGGACGCGCAGAACGGCAAGGCCGAGGTACAGCGGCTCGCCGACCGGATCTCCGGCGTCTTCGTCCCCGTCGTCATCCTCATCGCCCTCGGCACCCTGCTGACCTGGCTGGTCGTCACCGGCGACGCCACCGCTGCTTTCACCGCGGCCGTCGCGGTCCTGATCATCGCCTGCCCGTGCGCCCTGGGCCTGGCCACCCCGACCGCCCTCATGGTCGGCACCGGCCGCGGCGCTCAGCTCGGCATCCTCATCAAGGGCCCCGAGGTCCTGGAGTCCACCCGCCGCGTCGACACCGTCGTCCTCGACAAAACCGGCACGGTCACCACGGGCCGCATGCAGCTCCAGGACGTGTACGTCGCCGAGGGCGTGGACAGGGACGAACTCCTACGGCTGGCAGGCGCGTTGGAGCACGCCTCCGAGCACCCGATCGCCCAGGCCATCGCGGCCGGTGCCGCCGAACTGGTCGGAAGCCTGCCCGTTCCGGAGAACTTCGAGAACGTCGCCGGCCTCGGCGTCCAGGGCGTCGTCGACGGACACGCCGTACTCGTCGGCCGCGGGAGGCTCCTCAAGGAGTGGGCCATCGACCTGCCCCAGGAGCTGGCCGAGGCCAAGGCCGCGGCGGAGGCCGAGGGACGTACGGCGGTCGCCGTCGCCTGGGACGGCGAGGCGCGCGGCGTGCTCAGCGTCGCCGACGCCGTCAAGGAGACCAGCGCCGAAGCGGTGGCCGAACTGCGTCGGCTGGGCCTGAAGCCGGTCCTGCTGACCGGCGACAACCAGCTCGTCGCCGAGTCCGTTGCCAGGGCCGTCGGTATCGACGAGGTCATCGCCGAAGTCCTCCCCCAGGACAAGGTCGACGTCGTCAAGCGGCTGCAGGGCGAGGGCCGTACGGTCGCGATGGTCGGTGACGGTGTCAACGACGCTGCCGCTCTCGCCACGGCCGACCTGGGCCTGGCCATGGGTACCGGAACCGACGCGGCGATCGAGGCGGGCGACCTGACCCTCGTACGCGGCGACCTGCGCGTGGCCGCCGACGCGATCCGCCTCTCCCGCCGCACGCTGGCCACGATCAAGGGCAACCTCTTCTGGGCCTTCGGCTACAACGTCGCCGCACTCCCCCTCGCCGCCTTCGGGATGCTCAACCCGATGATCGCCGGAGCCGCGATGGCGTTCTCGTCGGTCTTCGTGGTGACCAACAGCCTGCGGCTGCGGTCCTTCAAGTAGGTGTGCGAGCGGCAGGGTTGACCGAGGCGTCCGGCCTTTCCGGCCGGGCGCCTCGGCGCGGCGGGACTGCTGGTCTTCTTCACCCCAATCCCAACTACCGCCAGGGGCAACTTGGTTACACCCTTTCTACTGCTGTCACGGGCTGGCGGTGCACAAGCCCTTGGCCATCACCGACCCTTCTACGGCCCTCATCACTTGCAAGATCCGGCGGTCCTCCTCCGGCAACACTCGCCGAACAGGCCGCGCCGATGGCCGGGCCGTGCACTCAGTCGCCTTGGCCTCAGCCGAACCCGCGTCGAGCGACCTCGGCCGACGTCGCGGCTCTCATCGAGAACGAGTGGCGGCGACCAGGTAAGCCGTCCCCGGCCAGCGGCAGAGACCCCGACCGATGGTGTCCGCCGGTCGTTGGTGTCGACGCGTCCACCGGGACACGAACCGATCGAATGGCGGGACCGAGGGGGTCAGGTCGTAGTGGACGAGGTCGACGGGACGAAGCCCGGCTTCCCTCATCCGCCGCCGCAAACGCCCAGCCGGGAGCGCCCTGATACCGGACTTCGGCACACCGTGCCTTCGCTCCGGGGGCAGGCCGAGCACACCCTCGACCTGGCCAAGGAGACGGAGCAGTGGCCAGTACACCCCCCATTCGAACAGGCGGTACGGGCTCAGCGGGTTCAGCATACTGACGAGAACGAGCCCGTCCAGGCGCACAACGCGGCCAAGTTCCCGCAAGACCACGGAAGGGTCGCAGTACTCCAGCACCCCCATCGCGACCACGACGTCGAAACTCGCATCCGGGAACGGCAGCGCCTCTGCCTTTCCGACAGACAGTTCGACCTCGGCACCCGCCGTGCGGCCCACGGCCTCGGCGATCATCGCGGGCGCCCTGTCGACGGCGGTGATCCGGAAAACGCCGGGACGAGTGTCGAGCACACGCCGGACGAACACCCCTGGCCCGCAGCCGACATCGAGAAGATCACCACCAGGACATCGATCCAGGATCTGGAACACCGCATAGAGCCTGGAGGAGAAATACCGCTTCGCGGGCCCCTCTCCCTGATACGAGGCGGCATAGGAGGCAGCGAGAGACGGATCATCGAACTGAACACGGCCGTCATGAGCGGACGCCTCTGGATCCGCGACCGCCGAACGCATCTCGACGGAACCGGCCATCACGACGCCCCAGTTCTCTTTGCGATATCCCACGTCGACCTCCTGTCCGAGCAATCGCAATACAGAAGCTACTAAGTAGCACAGTAGTACTCTCCGCGTTTGTCGACCATGTCCCCGTTCCGCGAAGGCACTCACTCTCGACGCGACAGTGGAAAGCAGCCGGGTCGGGGTCCTAGATCGTGTCGAGCAGATTCCCGCCGCAGTTGGCTTCGGCGTGGAAGCGGCATACGAGGGGCGGACAGCCCCTACGAGGAGTGCATCGTCGGGGTTCAATCAACGCAGCGGCCGGTCACTGCTGG
The DNA here is from genome assembly GCF_053598575.1 of Streptomyces sp. NPDC001100. NCBI lineage: Bacteria > Bacillati > Actinomycetota > Actinomycetes > Kitasatosporales > Streptomycetaceae > Streptomyces > Streptomyces sp. NPDC001100. Next base: position 56,294 of record NZ_JBSFKO010000035.1, on the reverse strand, counting down.
AGTTTCAAGGGGAAGTGCCGTTTCGGTCGACGCTCGACGAAACCTCACAGAACGCCTCCGTGCCCGAGCCGTGGTCGACGCAGTGGAGACGACGGCCGTGCAGGGAGAAGACCCTTTTCTTCACCGCCCGATTGACGGGCCGCCAGCCGAAGAGGCGGGCCTGGCTGACTCGTCCGCGTAGGCGACGGTACGCGGACGCGGGAGAGCGGACACAGGTCGTCCCCTTTGCCAAGGGGCCGAGGAGTGCGCGCACGGGCAGCGGTCCATGGGGGCCACCTCACTGCCCCCCTGCCCGTGCACGCGGCTGGTGGTGCCTTTCGCCGCAGACACCGCGCCGCTGGAGAGTTCCCGAGCCCAGGAATGACACAGCAGTGCGGTTCGATGGGGGCACGTCCCATCCCTCTTACGCCCGGACATACTAACTTGCTTAATCGATGCTCGCGCTCCAAGCCTCCGATTCCGAGCCTCGGCCCACCGATCCGTACGACACACGGCCGGGCAGGACAGGAGGCGGGGCTGCCGGATCAGACACAGCGGCGGCCGAAGTTGATGCATTTCACCGCCGGCCGCATGAGCTCGTCAGGAACCGGGAACAGGGCGCTCATCCGTGGCTCCCACCCCCACCCGCTGCGGAGTTGGGTGACGTCGCCCCGCCGACCGGGACGACGCCAGCCCTTCGGCCGATACCGTCGGCCTCCTCGCCCGCGGGTTCCACGATCCCCAACGGGGGAAGAGGCACTGTCTGACTTGCGGCACTCCTCGTCCGACAGGCTCCAGGCCGGCTCCGCCGTTGAGACCAGGTCGACCGAGCCGCTCGAGGCCCGGTCGACCGGCGACCGGAAGGAGTCAGGGCTCGCCGAATACAGCACCGAACACAGGGTCGGGATCACGTGCGCAGCAGCCGCGCGATGGCCCGCGAAGCCTCGGCGACCTTCCCCTCGGCCGTATCCCCTCCGGCCACCATGGCCTCGCGCACGCAGTGGTCCAGGTGCTTCTCGAGCAGTTGCATCGCCACGGCCTGCAAACCCTTGGTAGTGGCCGCCACTTGGGTGAGCACGTCGATGCAGTACTGATCCTCCTCCACCATGCGCTGCAGTCCGCGTACCTGCCCCTCGATGCGGCGGAGGCGCTTGAGCACGGCGTCCTTGTCGTCGTGGTAGCCCGGTGGCGCCTGCTCGGGCTCGGCATGTTCAAGCTGCTCCATACCCCCCGAGGGTATTACATATCGACGTCGGACGGAAGGCGAACGGACCTCTGCACCGCGGGCAGCCCGCACCTATCCACTAAGTACCTTCGCAATGCCGGTCAGCTGACGACCGAGATCGTCTCGTCATGGGCCGGCGATCCCGGCCGCACGAGTGGCGGTCAACCATGCGCAAACCCCACAGACGGACCGGCCTGGGCGCGTTCGCGGCGATGCTCACGGAACTACGGCATCACGTACCCCAGCTTCCGCGATCCCGACGGCAAGCTGCTCCTGGGCTTCAACGGCCGCATTTACTGTCCGCCGCTCCCAGCACCGTGTTCACCGACCGCGACGGACGGATCCCCGCCCCCTTCATCGACCCGACGACCTACACGACGCTGGCTGAGCTACTGAATGATCTCGCCACGGAGAAGGCGAGGCAAAACGACGGATGTGCGGCCCAGCGATGCTCGCCGCAGTCGGCGAAACGGTCACTGCAGGCCCGCCCACCTTCGCCCTCGTCCTGGCCCTCGCGGCCGGAGGCCTGCCCTTCTGCGCTCCCTGCTGTCTCCCCCTGGTCCCGGGCCACCTCTCGTACGTCGCCGGAATGTCCGGCGCAGGTGCCGCCGAGGCCGACAGACGCACGGCGCGATGGCGGGTCCTGGCCGGTCGCCTTCTCTTCGTGGTCGGCTTCGCCGCCGTCGTCACCAGCTACGGCGCACTCTCCGGCGGAGCAGTCTCCACACTGCTGGTACACCGACGCACGCTCGGCATCGTGCTGGGGTCGCTCACCATCGCGCTCGGCCTGGTGTTCGCAGGGCTGCTCGAGTAGGTGCCGTGGGCCGGGTTCAGCCGGCGACCCACCTTCCGTCCCGGCGCGATGCGCCGCATCACCTGGGCCACGACGCCACGTACGAGCTGTGATGCACTTCGGCGGAGTGCTGCTGGCGGCGGTGGGCGTCATGCGGGTGACCGGCCGGTGGGGACAGCTCATCGCTCGGCTCCAGACGCTGATCACCGGCTTTCAACTGCCATCGTGAACCGCGGGCCGCCCTGCCCAGGGTGACATCGACTCCCAGGTTGATCTAAATTACTTAGTAGAAGAGTCGTTCGGCGGGCCCGCGCGACCCTCCGCCCACCGGGAGGTCCCACATGCCTCAGTTCCTGTATCCGCTGCTGCTCCTGGCCTGCCCGCTCGGCGTGGGCCTGATGACCTGGCTGATGCTGCGCGGCGGCTCGGACACCTCGCGGCGCACCGAATCGTCCGCCACCCGGGCGGAACTGGACGAGCTGCGCAAGAAGCTCGCCGACCTGCGCGCCACCGGTGAGGACACCGCCCAACCGCTGCGGAACTGAGAAGGCTTCCCCGAACGTGATCGCGTGGAGACGTGGGCCTGCTTGACGAGGGCAGCAGACAGGAGGACGTCAGTGTCGAAGTCGGGGGTCAAGCGGCTCTTGGGACGTGCTGGATTCGACATCGTGCGCAGCGCCAACAACCTGGGGGGCGTCGACGACTTCATCCCGTTCGAGGCAACGATGCGGGCTGCGCGGCCGGCCTGTCGGTCAGTGACCACATCGACGAGGTCATGAACGGGACGCCTGGCGCCACCCAGTCCACCATCGACGAGCTACGCGCTCTCGGCGTCTTCGCCGCCAACCCGAACACGGTGCTGGAGATCGGCCCCGGGTCCGGACGGTATCTGGAGAAGACGCTGAAGGAGTGCTCACCAGACCGCTACGAGATCTACGAGACGGCAGCACCCTGGGCCGACTACCTGGTGGACACATTCAGCGTGGTCGCCCAACCGACCGCAGGATGCAGCCTTTCCCCGACACCCGACGGCAGCATCGACCTCGTTCAGGCCCACAAGGTCTTCAACACCGTGACCTTCCTGTGCGCCTCCCGCTACTTCTTCGAGATGGCACGCGTCACGCGACCCGGCGGCCGGATCGTCTTCGACGTAATGACGGAGACCTGCCTGAACCCGGCCGCGGTGAGCGCCTGGGCGACGCAGGGCGGCACGGGGCACGGCTCCTACCCAGCCTCCGTGCCTCGCCGGACATGCGTGGACCTCTTCGCGACCGTCGGCTGCAGCCTGGAGGCCAGCTTCCTGGCACCCATGGGCGTCGCCACTACGGAGGTGCTTGTCTTCACAAAGGGGGCTTGACTCTTGAGCCGGAGACCGACAGCCCGGTGGCCGCGGCGGCAGTACTGGGCACCATGCTCTTCGCCGCAGTGGTCTACGACAGCCGACGCCTGCTCACCGCACGCCAGACCCTCCCGCCCGGGTCTCCGCGTCGAGCGGCTCCGCCGGTCAGGAGATCCAGCCGCTACTTCTACTAATCGAGCTAGTGGATTAGGATGACGGCAGGTCGTCGGCCGCCACCGCATGGCGCTCCCCCGTCGCCAGTCGTGTCGGCCGGCGGCCTGACCACGAGGAGCAGATTCATGCGCACCTGGCCCGCCCGCAGATGGGCCGTGGCGGCGGCGGTCACGGCGATCGCGGCACTTGCCATCGGCGTCCCGACAGGTGTGGTGCCGACCCCTTTCTATACGCGCATGACTGCAGTGCTGTGGTGGAACTACCCGGTGTGGCTGGTCAGTTCCGTGCTCGAAGGGCTTCTCGTTGCAACGTATGTACGCGTCGACCCGGTCGAAGGCTCCACGGAGACCGCACCACCCCGACCTCCCCGCACCGCACGTGCTCTCGGCGCGGGCCTGCTGTCCGCCTTCGCGGTCGGCTGCCCGATCTGCAACAAGCTCGTGGTGCTGGCCATTGGCGTCAGCGGTGCCCTGTCGTACTTCGCGCCGGTGCAACCGGTGCTCGCACTGGCCTCCGTGACCCTGCTGGTCCACGCACTCGTGCGGCGGCTGCGCACCGCGAACGTCTGCGAAATACCTGAATGAGGATCGCCCCTTGCACGCCGCGACCCGTCGGCCGGGCGCGCCGTCACGGTCTTGAGCCGGGACCGGCGGCTCGCCATCCGGGATGAGAACCGGCCTGGCATCCCACGCCCGCACGGCCCCATACAGGCAAGCTCGCCCCTTGCCTCTTCCCGTTCGCCGGCCTGCCCCAGAGGACCCCGACCGCCGGGCGATCCGGAAGCCACTGACCAAGACCGGGAAAGGCCGGATCAGGCGACGTCAGCGCCGTCGGCAGACCCTTCCGAGCATGACCGGCAGTTTACTAATCTACTTAGCTGAATCCTCTATAGTGCCGGTATGCACCTCGCCGCACTGCCCAGCCCCTCCACCGGGGTCCTCCACCTGGGCCCGATCCCGCTGAGGGCGTACGCCTTCTGCATCATCGTGGGCGTCTTCGTCGCCGTCTGGCTGGGCACACGGCGCTGGGTGGAGCGCGGAGGCACGAAGGAGACGGTCGCCGACATCGCCTTCTGGGCCGTGCCCTTCGGGATCGTCGGCGGTCGCCTCTACCATGTGATCACCAGCCCGGACGCGTACTTCGGGGCGGGCGGCGAACCCGTCAAGGCCCTGTACATCTGGGAGGGCGGCCTCGGCATCTGGGGAGCCATCGCGTTGGGCGGCCTCGGCGCCTGGATCGGGTGCCGTCGACACGAGGTACCACTCCCCGCCTTCGCGGACGCGGTCGCGCCCGGCGTCGCGCTCGCGCAGGCGATCGGGCGGTGGGGGAACTGGTTCAACCAGGAGCTCTTCGGCCGCCCGACCACGCTCCCGTGGGGCCTGGAGATCTCCCCGGACAAGCGGCCCGCCGACTACGCGGACGTGGTGACCTTCCACCCCACCTTCCTCTACGAGTCGCTGTGGGACGTCGGCGTCGCGGCGCTGGTCATCTGGGCGGGCACTCGCTTCGCCCTGGGCCACGGGCGGACCTTCGCGCTCTACGTGGCCGCGTACACGGTCGGCCGGTTCTGGATCGAGTACCTGCGGATCGACGAGGCGCACCACTTCCTGGGTCTGCGGCTGAACGACTGGACCTCCATCATCGCCTTCACCGGCGCCGTCACCTACCTGGTGATCTCGGCCCGACGGCACCCCGGGGTGGAGGACATTCCGTCGAATGACACCGGGGCGGACGCCCTCGAAGCGGAGAAGGCGAGCGTATGAGCAGCAGCATCAAGCACAACCAGCTCAAGATCGGCAAGCTGCACACCCGGTCCGCGCCGAACAGGATCTTCGGATGGTCCTTGTTCGGGGTGAGCCTGGCGGTCGCCGTCGTGAACTGGATCGAGGAGTTCAGCGACCTGAAGGTACTCCCCGGCGGCCACTCCGTCTTCTACCTGGCGGGCGGCATGGTGGTGGCGGTCTTCGGACTCTGGCGGGCCGGCGCGATGGACGCAAAGCCATAGCCGGTGGTACGGGCACGCGCCTGAACGGAGCACGCCTTGTATCCGTATCTCTCATATAGGGCCTCTTGTCACATATGGCGACGAGCCCGGCGGCTCGCAGTAGGCCCCGAAGGGGATGAGTCACATGGCGATCTCAACACAAGTCGCACTCCGTACGACCGCGCTGGCCTTCTCCGCCTCTCTTGCCCTGGCAGCCTGCTCCAGCGGGGGCGGCGGTCAGACGAATGGCACAGACAGCACGGGCGCGACCAAAACCACCTCCGGCACCCACGTGACGGTGACCGAGACCGAGTACGCACTGAAACTGTCCCGGAACACCTTCACCCCGGGCACGTACACCTTCACCGCCGACAACGCCGGCAAGGTCACGCATGCCCTGGAAATCGAGGGACCCGGCGTGTCCGAGGCGAAGACCAAGAACCTCCAAGGTGGCCAACATGCAGAAGTGACGGTGACCCTCAAAAAGGGCAGCTATGAGCTCTACTGTCCCGTGCCCGGTCACAAAGGGCTTGGCATGGTGCAGAGCATCAAGGTCGGCTGAGACGCGTCGGCCAACGCCTCACGGGATTTGAGGAGAATCGACCGCTGATCGCGGTGTCGCGCATTCGGCCGGCCGCACGTGGTTGGCATGATGCCTGGCGGCGGTAGCCGGGTTCGGGGGCCATCAGGGGAAGGAGCCGAGTGGAGAGTTCCGACTGGCAACCAGTGCTGACGCTTCTCGTACTTCTCGTCGCGGCGGTCGTCCTGCTGCACGCCGTCTCGATCGCGCTGCGAGCGATCCGCGAGCCCTTGCACTCAGGTCCGTTCGGCGGTGGGCTCGAACCGCAGGAGCACGCTCTGTCCCGGTTCCACGTTCGCTGGTACCCGGTCACGATGATCTTCCTCGCCTTCGACATGGAGATGTTGTTCATGTATCCGTGGACGAAGGTGGTCTCGGCGGTCGGTACGAGCGCGGTCGTCGAGATGTTCCTCTTCCTCGGTGTGCTGTTCGCGGGTGTCGGGTACGCCTGGCGAGAGGGAGCCTTCCGGTGGAGTTGAAACGCACGCTGGTGCGCGCGGCGATGTCCCGGCCGGGAGTGCTGCTGGTGGTATGTCCCGGGGCGACACGCGAACGGCTGGCGGTCGAGGCCGAGTTGGTACGGCGGAGATGGCCATGCGCGGCCGTGCCCGCGGACGCGGATCTGCTCGTGGTCGCGGGCGAACCCGGCGCCGAGGACAACGGTTGGGTCGCGAGCGTGTGGGACGGCATTCCGGCGCCCAAGGCCCGGATACGAGTCACGGATGCGGAAGAGGCTTCCGATGCGCTCGATCGCGGGCTGCTTGAACTCGAGGGTGGAGGGCTTCCGGCCGCCCACGGTGAGAGCGACGGTCAGCAAGGTCACCGCGGTCACGAAGAGGTCGGCGAACACTCGGCGCACGAGGGCCATGACGGCCATGGTTCGGGCGGGGAACACACAGCTCACCATGAACACGGTGATGGCACTCCCCATCCCGGTCATCACGGCAGCCCAGCGCAAGAAGCGCACGATCACGGAGGTGAGCACTCCCCGCCGGTCTCCGAGGACATGGAACAACACGGCCACCATGACCATGCGGAGCACAGCGAACACGGCGACGGCGGGCCAGAGGGGCACGGAGCACACGAAGACCAGGACCAGGATGCGCCCAAGGACGATGCTGGCCACGAGCATCACACCGAGCACGGCGGACACGAGGCGCACGACGGCCATGACAGTCACAACATGCATGGCGGTCATCACGGTCACGCCGGGCACGGCATGGGCGTAGTCGACGGTCTGCCCATGGCGGAGCGCGCCGACGACCGGGACGGCCTGCGGCTCGACCGCCTGCACGTGCCCCTGGGTCCCGCGCTGGCCGACTGGCCCGCGGGACTGGTTCTAAGGGTTTCCCTTCAGGGCGACATCGTTCAAGAGGCCACCGTTGAACGGTCGGCCCCTCCCCCATCGCCACAACTGCCCTTCTGGAACGAGCCGTTCCTGCGCGCCGCCGCGGGCGAGCGGGTTTCTCAGGGCGAGGCGGCACGACGGCTGTGTGCCGCGCACCTGGACAGTCTGGGCAGGTTCTTCGCCGTGGCCGGGTGGAGTGACATGGCCGCCCGTGCCCGGCACGTACGGGACCGCGCCCTCGCGGGGGCCTCCGCCACGGAACTCTCCGCTGTCGTACGGCCTTTGGTCCGTCGCGCCGAGCGTTCACGGACGCTGCGTTGGCTGACTGCCGGACTGGGGCCGCTGCCTGTCGAGCAGGCGCGGCGTCAGGGCGTCACGGGTCCCGCGCTGGTCGCCGACGGGGACGCGCACAACCGTATGCTCGTGTGGCTGGACGCGGTCGGGCGCAGTGCGGCCGCGGCTGACGACTCCGGGGCTCTCGACACGTCCCAGGCGGTCGGACCGCGCGGGAGGGTCTTCGGTTCGGCGCCGCCCTCACGGGCACTGTTGGACGTCCTGCCCGGTCTGCTGGAGGGCGCCGAGTTCGCGTGCGCGCGGATCATCGTCGCGAGCCTCGACCCGGATCTCGACGAACTTCTGCCTGTATCCGTGACAGGGATGGTTCATGGCTGAGCGCGCTCCGCTGTGGGCGGTCTTCGTGCTTCCCCTGCTCCTGGTCGCCGTGGCCGTGGTGACTGCCGGTTTCGACGCCCTGCTGTCCGCCGGGGCTCGAAGCGGACGGTCCGGGTCGCTCCGTGAGACATCCGTCCGAGCCATGAGTCCCGGTCGCGAGGTGCTGCGGCAGCTTGTGCAGCAACCGCGGCGGACTCGTGCGTCGGACGTGCCGCTGACCCGGATCGGGACCGCTCTCCTGCCCGTTGCCGCGGTGCTCGCCGCCGTCGTACTGCCGCTGGGCTTCCGGTCGCTGAGCGATCTGCCGGAAGGAATCGTCTGGTTCAACGCCATGGAGGCGTTGGCCTGGGCCGCGGTGTGGCTGGCGGGCTGGGGACCGAACTCCGCCTTGTCGCTCATCGGCGGCTACCGCTTCCTGGCGCAGGGGCTGGCGTACGAACTGCCGCACATGCTCGCGATCACCACGGCTGCGCTCGGCGCCGGGTCACTGCGGGTGGGTGAAGTCGTGGACGCCCAGGCCGGGTTGTGGTTCGCGGTGTGGATGCCGGTGGCCTTCGGGATCTATCTGCTCAGCGCCATGGCGATGGCGTTCTGGGGGCCGTTCGACCAGCCCGTCGGGCGGGACGTGGCCGGCGGCGCGGCCTCCGAGCTGTCCGGGGCGGACCGTGTGCTCTTCCTCGGTGGCCGGTGGCTGCTGCTGGTGGTCGCCGCGGCGTTCAGTGTGCCGCTCTTCCTGGGCGGCGGGCACGGTCCGCTGCTACCCGGCTGGGCGTGGACCGTGCTCAAGACGACGGCCGTGCTGGTGTTCCTGGTCTGGGTCCGGCGCAGGGTTCCGACGCTGCGGATGGAGCGTTATGCGGAGTTGGCCTGGGTCGTACTGACCCCGTTGGCGATCGTGCAGGCGCTGGTCGTGGCAGTGGTGGTGCTGAACCGGTGAAGGCAATGACGAGAGCGAGGTGTCGTACGTAATGGGTGTCGCGGTCTTCTGGGCGCTGGCCATTCTTGCGGTCGTCAGCGGCACGATGGTGTTCCGCTTCGACTCCATGGCCCGCGCGACGTTCTCCCTGCTGACCTCGCTGCTGTGCGTGGGCGGGCTCGTCGTACTGCTGGGGCTCGACTACCTGGGCATCGTCATCGTGCTGATGATGACCATCGAGATGGCCATCATGGCTGTCTTCATGGTGATGTACATGATGAATCCGGCCGGGCTGATGCCGATGACGATGATCCACAACAAGAAGGGTGCGGCCGTGCTCTGCGGGCTGGTGTTCGCGCTCTTGGCAGGCGGGATCCTGTTCGCGCCCTGGCCGGCGCGCAAGGGCAGGGCTCCCGCCGATCCGACCATGGATCTCGGTATGTCGCTCATGGGCCCGCAGATGCTCACCATGATGACCCTGGGCATGGCTCTGTTCGCCACGATCGTGGCGACCGTGGTGCTGGCCACCCGGCGCGGGAGGTACGACCGGTTCGGCGACGATCTGCGGGCTCGCCACGCGAACGATCCCGTACGAGGCGGTGTCGGCCGGTGAGTCTGGAGCTGTTTCTGCTGCCGGCCGCCGCACTCTTCTGCATCGGGCTGTTCGGGGCGCTGACCCAGCAGTCGATCGTGATGCTGATGATGGGCATCGAGTTGATGCTGGGCGGCGTGATCCTGGCCGCCGCGGCGACCTGGCACTACATCGCGCCGACGACCGCCGACGGACAGGTTCTGATCGTCGTGGCGGTCACCGCGATGGCACTGGAGATGGCGATCGGATTCGCCGTCGCCACCGCCCTGTTCCGGTCGCGGGAGATCGACCTGACCGACATGGCGGCGGAGTTGAGGGAATGAGCGCCCTGCTGTGGGCGCTGGTCGCCGTACCGCTCGGCTCCGGTGTCCTGTTTCTGGTTGCGGGGCGCAGGGCCGACCGGCCGGCACCCGGTATCGCCCTCGCCGTGGCGGTCGCCACGACGGGACTCGCCGTCACGGCGGCCTTCCGGCACCCGACCGTACAGGCTCCACTTCTCGACGGTCTGCCGGTACGGCTCGCGGTGGACGGGCTGTCCGGCCTGCTGGCCGTCACGGTCACCGCGGTCACCCTCGCCGTACTCCTCTTCAGCGTCGCGGAGTTCGGCGCGGACGAGGCGCGGGCCCGCTTCTTCGGGCTGATGCTGCTGTTCGCCGGGAGCATGCTCGTGACCGTCACCGCGGCGACCCTTCCGGTCCTCCTGATGGGGTGGGAGGTCATGGGCGCCACCTCGTGGGCGCTCATCGGCTACTGGTGGCGGGATCCGCAGCGCACGAGCGCGGCGAACACGGCATTCCTGACCACCCGTACCGCGGACCTCGGTCTCTATCTGGCGGCCGGTGCCGCGCTCGCGAGCGGTCAGGATTCGACGCTGTCGCTCGGCGGCCTCGGGCGCATCGACGAACCGTGGTTGTCCTTCGTCACCGCCGGCATCGTCGCCGCCGCCCTCGGCAAGTCCGCCCAACTGCCCTTCAGTTTCTGGCTGTCGAAGGCCATGCAGGGCCCGAGTCCGGTCTCCGCGCTGCTGCACTCGGCCACGATGGTCGTCGCGGGGGCGTATCTGCTGCTGCGGACCGGGCCGCTGCTGGACGCCTCCGGCTGGGGCGACGACGTGGTCGCATGGGCAGGAGCGGCCACCGCGGTCGGTCTGGGGCTCGTCGCGGTGGCGCAGACGGATCTCAAGCAACTGCTGGCCGCGTCGAGTTGTGCGCAGATCGGCTTCATGGTGCTCGCGGCCGGAACCGGCGCGACCTCCGGCGGGACGCTGCAGCTCATCGCTCACGCGGCGGCGAAGAGCCTGCTCTTCCTGGGTGCGGGCGCCTGGCTGACCGCGCTGGGCACGCAGCGGCTCCCCGAACTGCTCGGCGCCGCCCGCCACCAGCGGACGGTCGGCATGGCCTTCACCGTGGCCGCGATTTCCCTGGCCGGGCTTCCACCGCTCTCGCTGTGGGCCGCAAAGGACGTCCTGCTCTCGGGGGCCCTGGAAGCCAACCCTTGGCTGTACGCCGCCGGGCTGGCCGCCGCGCTGCTGTCGGCGGTCTACAGCGCCAAGGCCCTGTGGTTCGTCTGGCGGCCCGCAGTGCCACGACCCGACGCCCGCCGGATCCCGGAGGGGGCGGTGGCGCCACTCGTTCTGCTGGCCGTGGCCTGCCTCGCGTTGACGCCGTTGGCCTTCCCGCCGCTGCGCGACAGCGTCGAACGCGTCCTCGCCCACACCGGTCAACCCGCCCCGCATATCTGGGAGTTCGCGCTCTCCGGGGGTCTTGCTCTGCTGGCGGGCGCAGTCACCTGGGCCTGGGGAACACGCCCGCTGCCCCTGCCTGAACGGGCGAAGTCGGGCTTCGCGGACTGGCTCCTCCTCGAACGTGCCGCCCACCTGCTCCTGGTGGCCCCTGTCATGCGCCTCGCACGCGCCGCCGCGATGTTCGACGACCTCGGGCTGGACCGGGCCGTCGACGGGGCGGCCGCGTCAGCCGTTCGCTTCGCCCACTGGACGAACAACGTGGTGGAGCACGCCGTGGACGGCGCGGTCACCGCGGTCGCCGCCGGAACCCGTGCCCTCGGCCGCTTGGCGCGCCGCCCACAGACCGGCCAGCTGCACCAGTACCTCGCCCAGGCCGTCGCGGCCTTCACCGTCCTCGCCGTCGTGCTCGTCCTCGTGAGGTGACCCGCTTGCTCACCGCGCTCGTCTTCGTGCCCGTAGCAGTCGCGCTGCTGCTGTTCGCCCTGCCCGGGCGCACGACTCCGACGTTCGTCCGCATCGTGTGGATCCTGGCGTCGGCGCTGGAACTCGCCCTGGTCATCGCGATGTGGACGGGGTACCACACCGACGACGGAATGCAGTACGAGCAGCGCGCCCGCTGGATTCCCAGCGCCGGCGTCGGCTACCACGTCGGCGTCGACGGTCTCTCGCTCCCTCTGCTGGCTCTCACCTGTCTGCTGTTCCTCGCCTGCGCGTTGTACTCGCTGCGCGAGAAGCGCCGTATCCGCGAGTTCGCCGCACTGTTCCTCTTCCTCGAGACCACGTGTCTCGGGCTGTTCGCGGCCCTCGATCTGATCCTCTTCTTCGTCTTCTTCGACCTGTCCATCGTGGCGATGTACTTCATCATCGCCGGATGGGGCCACCGGCAAGCGGCCCGCGCCGCGCTGAAGTTCTTCCTCTACACCTTCATCGGTTCGCTCGCACTCCTGCTCGGCTTCATCGGCCTGTACCTCGCCGCGTCCCCGCACACCTTCGACATGGTCGAACTGACACGCCAGAACCCGCTCGCCGGACGCTCCGTCTACGGCGGCCTCGTGCTGCTGGCGATCGTCGTCGGCCTGGCGGTGAAGACACCGACCGTGCCGTTCCACACCTGGCTGCCGCTCGCCCATGTAGAGGCGCCCGCGGCCGGTTCGGCCATCCTTGCCGGGGTGCTGCTGAAGATGGGCACGTACGGTTTCGTACGCATCGCCATGCCGATGCTCCCTGGGGCCTGGCGACGCTACGCCCTGGTCCTCGTCGTCATCGGCGTGCTCTCGGTGCTCCACGGCGCCCTCGTCGCCCTCGCGCAGACCGACTTCAAACGGATGGTCGCCTACACCTCCGTGAACCACATGGGCTACATCGTGCTCGCGATCGGCGCCGCCGCCGCGACCTCGGACAGCTCCGCGCAGGCCCGCTCTCTCGCCGTCACCGGAGCGGTGACGCAGATGGTCAGCCACGGCCTGCTCACCGGCGCCCTGTTCCTGCTCGCCGGGGTGCTCTACGAACGGGGGCGGACGTACGACATGGGCTCATACTCCGGACTGGCCGCCGTAGCACCCGCGTTCGCGGCCATGACCGGCATCGCGGCCTTCGCCTCGCTCGGCCTGCCGGGCTTCTCCGGATTCATCGCCGAGTTCCAGATCTTCACCGGAAGCCTCGGACCACGCCCCCTGGCCACGTCACTCGCGGTCATCGGCATCCTCCTCACCGCCGGCCTGTTCCTGCGCGCCCTGCGACAGCTCTTCACGGGACCTCTCCACCTGCCCGACGCACCGGGCACGCCGCGCGCGTTCCCCGACATTCGCATCCACGAGGGCCTCGCCGTCGTGCCGCTGCTCGTGCTGGCCGTGGTGCTCGGAGTGGCACCGCGCTTCCTTCTCGACATCATCGAGCCGGCCTCCCGCTCCGTTCTGGAGCTGCTCACCCGATGACGGAGATGAACGAGAACCCGCTCGACCTCCTCCCGGAGGTGCTGCTGGCCGCGTCGGCCGTGCTCGGGCTGCTCCTCGGCTCCTGGCTGCCGCGCGCACGGCAGTGGGGCGTGGGCCTGCTGGCCTGCGTCGCATGTGTGGCCGGCATCGCCGCGGCGGCGGTGGCCGCGGCCGGCCCTGCCACGACCGCCTTCGGCGAGGCCTTCGCCATCGACCCGGTGACCAGCACGTCCCGGATCGTGGTTCTCGGCGGCATCATTCTCGTCCTCGGGGTCTCTTTCGGACCTCTGCGGGGAGACCCGCGGGAGAGCGAGTTCTACGTCCTGGTGCAACTGGCGGCCCTCGGCGCGCTGATGATGGCGGGCACGCAGGACCTGCTGCTGCTCGCGGCCGGCTACCTGCTGGCGAGCATCCCCGCCTACACGCTCGCCGGGTTCCGCAAGGACGGGCCCGGCGCCGAAGCCGCCCTCAAGTACTACGTGATCGGCGCCCTGTTGGGCGTGCTGATGCTCACCGGCATCACGGTCCTCTACGCCACCGGTCGCGGAACCGGATACCCGATGCTCGGGGACGCGTTCCGCGACGCACCCAAGGTGCTGGTCGCCACAGGCGCCATCGGGCTTTTGGCGGGCGTTCTGTTCAAGGCAGGCGGTGTGCCGGCGCACTTCTGGGTGCCCGACGCCGTGCAGGGCAGCAGCCCAATGGTCGCGGCGCTGCTCACCACCGTTCCGAAGATCGGCGCGCTGGCCGCGCTCTTCCGGCTCGGCGATGTGGTCTTCGCGGACAGCACTCTGCCGTGGCCCCCGCTCATCGCCGTCCTCGCGGCCGCGTCCATGACGCTCGGCAATCTCGGCGCGTTCTTCCAGCAGGACGTCAAGCGGCTACTCGCGTACTCGACGATCAGCCAGGTCGGCTTTCTGCTTATGCCGGTTGCCGTGGCGGGCCGCTCGGACCTGGCCCAACAGGCGCTGCTCTACTACCTCGCGGCGTACACGGTCACCAACCTCGGTGCCTTCGCCGTGGTCTGCGCACTCCCCCACGCGCACACCCTGGACGACTACCGAGGACTCGCGAAACAACGTCCGCTGCTCGCCGCGAGCCTCGTCATCTGTCTGCTGGGGCTCGTCGGCACCCCGCCCACCGCCGTCTTCCTCGGCAAACTCGAGTCGTTCAGCGCCGCGTTCGACGGCGGCTACGCGTGGCTCGCCGTCCTGGCCGCCGCCAACACCGTGGCGTCGCTGTTCTACTACCTGCGGTGGATCGTGCCCGCGGTCTCTCGGGGCGGTTCTTCCTCGTCCGCCGACGGCGACCGTGCGGCGCGCGTCATGGCGTACGCCGCCACGGGGATCTCCCTTGGCCTCGGCCTTGCCGGAGGGCCCGTCCTCAACGTGCTAGCCGAATCCATCAGTCATTGAGGTGCACAGACATCAACCGGGCTGCGAACTTGTAGTCGTGGCTCCGGCGCTCCTCGCGGTTGCGGATTCCGCGCCCCCAGGCGGAGACGCCTCCAGCTGGCAGCAACGCGGCAAGGTAGTCATCGCCCCTCCCTCGTCGGGGCCTTCCTCCTGGTTGCGCGTACTGCACTCGGCCAACGATGCCCTGCTCACCCTCCACGGCGTCCCGGTCGCCGTTGATTTCCTCTACGTCCTGGTCGCCGTCGTCAGTCACTAGCTCTTCCACCGTCCTGCTCGTGACCTCAACCTGCCGCCCCGGCAGCCCTGACCTGTCGTCGGCGTCTTGATCAAGTGCACCGTTCCCGGAAGACACCAAGGGACCGCATACGATCAAGATCCGGACCATTCCCGGGCCGGCGAACCACTCCGAGCGCGGAGCCACGCGATTTACGCTGGCCAACGGCGTGTAGCTCGTGCACCACCAGCAGACCAAGAACCTGCTCGGGTACACCCTTCAAGGCCACAGCCTCAGCAATCGGTCTCGCACTGCCTGCCATCACGCCCTCTCACCCCCACTCCTGACCTGCAACTACGCGCTGGAGAGGCGAAAGAACGGCAAATTCGACCCGGATTCGACCCCAGGGCCCATCAACGCGGAAATGATTAAGGTTGATCTGCGGTGATACAACTTCTGCCGGTGTACCACCAGTTCGTGGCACAACAGTCGACAGAAAATTCCCAAAGCTCGCACATAACGCAAAGCGGAAGCGCCGAGGTTGACCCAACCCACTGACGGAAACGCGCAGCCAAGTCGCCGGTCCAGCACACTCCTGATCTCACTCGTCCCCACGAGCACTCGCTCTGAACAGGCAGTTTCCTCTGCTCCTTCCGTAAGACGGAAGAGGTATTGCGCCCCGGCAACCCCCTTCCGGACGATATCGCCACCACCCAACGACGAGAGCAGCAACGATGCCTCACATGACCGCCTTCGCCAGAAACCAGTGGTCCACCGCGGCGGCCGTGGGGAAGAACTCCGCGCTCAAGGCCATCACACCGTTCTGCACCGACTCGAACTTCTACAACGACCTCATCGCCAACGGCGGGATCCCCACCCCGTTCGTGGCCGGCATCGCCCAGGCCGAGCCGCGCGGCCCCGAGGACGATCCCGCCACCGACACCCAGTCGGTGACCATCGCCCAGCAGGCATCGGGCGGTTCACGCTCCTACGACGACGCCTACTGGCAGGCCCTCGACGTACAGAAACTCATGCCGCGGATCGTGGCCAACGGGATTCCGGCGCTGTCCGCGGCCGGCTGGAACGACCTGTTCCCCGGCGGCGACCTGGGCGCCAATGTGGCGGCCAAAGCGCTTACTACCACCGCCCGTTGACGGATCCGATCGCATCGGACGAACCCGTCACCGGCCGCTACCAGGCGATCGTCGAGCCCTGGACCCACGGAGAACACGTCAACGAGGCGACACCGCAGGCCATTCGCCTGGAGTGGTTCGAGACCTGGCTCAAGAACGCGCCCACGGGCATGGCCGACACCTCGACGGAAGCGACACCCTCACCTGGAGTGCGGCGACCGCGGCCGACACGCCGACCTACACCAGCGCCCCGCTCAGCAAGGCGGCCCTGCTGAACGGCCCGACCGACGTGACTCTGTACGCCGAGTCGACGACACCGGAGACCGAACTCTCGGCCAAGCTGAGCATCGTCGCGCCGGACGGGACGGTGACCAAGCAGGCCGACGGAATCCTTCTGGGCAGTCAGCGCACCGTGGACACCCAGCAGAGCTGGTACGGCGACAACGGCACCCTGCGCAAACCGAGCCACCCGTTCACCCAGGCATAGCAGCGCCCGGTGACCCCGGGGCAGACGACCAGGTACGACATCTCGCTGCTGTCCAACTTCACCAGGATTCCGGCCGGTTACCGCATCCGGATCAGCATCGACAGCCGGCCACCGGCGGACTTCCACTTCCCCGTCGCCCCGACCCCGCAGGAGTCCGCGAACCTGGCCGGCGGCGTCTACACGATCGAACGCTTCCCACAGGCCGCGTCGTCCGTCAACCTGCCCCTGACGACGCCGAGTTCGGCGACTCCCAGCGACGAGGACCGGGGACCGTCCTCCTGACCGCACGGACGGCAGGTCTGCTCGCACGGCAGACCTGCTACGCCTCTGCCGGGGCCGACCGGACCAGCCCCATCACCTGCTCCACCGTCTCATTGCCCAGGCTCGGTGTCGTCAGGGGAAGATTGTCGGGACGCTGCCGGACGCCGTTCAGCAGGATCTCGATACAGCGCCGCCGGATGTCGGGCCGCCTGCCCTGGGTGAACCGACTGGCGGCGCTCAGCATCTCCACCATGACCGGGATGTCGGAAGGACTGATCTCCGGGCGCAGATCCCCGCTCTCCTGGGCCCGCCGGATCAAGGCCTCCAGAAATGGCAGCATGCCGCCCCGCGCGGTCTCCAGGGGCTCGGAACTGTGACTGCCCAGCATGATCACTTCGTGCAGGCCGCGGTTCTCGGCGAGATCGGCCCCCATCTCCGTGAGGAAGTCGACGAACCCCTGCCACGGGTCAGGATGAGCGAGCGCCCGCTCGGCGGACGCCTGCCGGATCTCCAGATCCTGCTTGAACAGGGCCCGTACGAGGGAGTCCTTGTCGGGAAAGCGCCGATACACGGTGCCGACCCCGACGCCTGCGTGCCGGGCCACGTCGTCGAGCGTGACTCCCAGCCCGTGCCGGCCGAAGACCTCCCGCGCGGCACGCAGGATCTTCTCCCGGTTGAGGGCGGCATCGCGCCTCAGCGGGCGGTCGCTCTCCCTCGGACCATCGGCCCCAGCACCCTCGGCCATGCCGACATGCTAGCCCCGTTGATCACGGCCGGGTTTGCGTTCGGTGTCCGGCACCCCGCGGAAAACGTTCCAAGACCCACCGAGGTAGACTTTCCGCGCCCATGAGGACCGTGTCGTGCCTGGTCGCGCGGCTGTCAGAGCGAGGGGGGTGGACGTCATCCAGGTTCGCCCCGCCCGTATTCAGGATGTCGCGGCCGCCGCGGGAGTCTCCGTGTCCACGGTGTCGAACGTCCTGAACCGGCCGGAGCGGGTCAACGCCCGCACCGCCGAGCGGGTCCGTGACGCCGTCGCCGCCCTCGACTACGTACCGCATCCGGGTGCCGCCGGACTGCGCACCGGGCACTCGTCCTCGATCGGGCTCGTCCTGCCCGACGTGGCCAACTCCTTCTACTCGCGCATCGCACGGGGTGCCGCCGACGCGGCCTACGACCACGGCTACTCGCTCGTGCTCTGCGACAGCGGAGACGATCCCGAGCGGGAGCAGGGCTACTTCACGATGCTGATCGAGCAACGGGCCGTCGGGGCGGTGGTGGTCCCGCTCGGCGCCGACCCCACCCGGCTCACCCGGCTGCGCGAACGCGGCATCCCACTGGTGCTCGCGGACCGCGCGCTGCCAGCCCAGGACGGCTGTTCCGTCTCCGTCGACGACATCGCCGGCGGCCGGATCGCCGTACAGCACCTCCTGAACCGGGGCGCGCGCGACATCCTCGTCGTGAACGGCGAGCGCGGGATCGTGCAGTGCGCGGACCGCCACCAGGGCGCCCGCCAGGCCGTCCGCACCCAGCGCGAGGCACGGCTGCGCCAGATCGTCGCCGACGAGATGACGGTGGCATACGGCCTGGAGATCGCGCGTGGCCTCGACGAACTGCCCGACGGCGTCTTCTGCACCAACGACTTCCTCGCCGCCGGGCTCTGCCGCGGACTGGGTGAGCGGGGTGTGCGCATACCCGAGGACGTGCAGGTGGTCGGCTACGGCGACCTGGACATAGCGAGCTTCGTCGGCACGACCCTGACGACGGTACGGCAGCCGGTCGAGGAGCTGGGCCGGGCGGCCGTCGGGATGCTGCTCGACGAGGTGGAGGCCCGTGCCGAACACGCCCACGAGACAAGGGTGTTCGCCCCCGACCTCGTCCTGCGCGACTCCACGCGGCCCCCGTCAGACCGGAGTTCGTAGCGTCACGGGCCCCATGAGTCCGGACGGGAGCTGGGACGGGAAGGCCCAGGCGGTGGGGGTGGCCTCCGCCAGGTAGGGCGCGAGAGTGTTGTTGACCGTCACATCCAGACGGACCGTCCGCCCTGCGGCGCCCGGGAGTTGAAAGCGGTACGGCGGACAGAACGCCTCGCCGACACACTCCCCGTCGAGGGCGACCGACACGCTGCCGCGCACCCGCCCGAGGTCCAGCACCGGGTCCGCACCGGCCGGCACCTCCACCTCCCGTGAGTACGTCACCCCACCGCTCCAGCCGACCAACCCCAGCAACTGCCAGTCCCCCAGCGGGAATCGCGCCGGTACGGTACGGACGCGCACCGGTCCGCGCCAGGCGGAGCCACGCCGCAGGACCGCCGTGGGTTCGGTGACGATCTCCAACTCCGTTGCCCGCGCCAGCGGTTGGTCCAACGTCAGTGTCTCGCCGTCCAGCGGCCGAGCATCACTGTCACCGACCCGCACCCTCGCCGCCAACTCCAGCGGCAGGTCCAGCGATACGGTGCCCGGCGGCACGGTGAAGCGGAAGCGCTGCGCGCGGGGCCGGACGGTGTCCGTGGAGCGCAGGGGCAGTCCGGCGGTGCCGAGCACCGGAGCGCCGGTCAGCCACTCGCTCTCCGGCAGCGAGTGGGGTCGTACGGCCGCGTAGCAGTGCTGCAACTCGCCCCACCGGCCATCGTGTTCGACGGTCCGGCCGTGCCACTCCCCCGTCTCGGCCTCCCAACCGGCTCCGCTGGTAAGAGAGTTCACCGCCGACTCCGTGCGGGTCACGCAGTCGACGAACACCGCCTCGCGCGGGCGGACGGCGTCGGCCACCACTTCCAGGACGTGTTCGCCCTCCTCCAGGGCGAGTTGGTGGCGGAAGAACATCGGTACGGCGCCCCAGTCGGACTCGTAGTACTCCGCCTTCTCCTGGCGTGCGACGACCGTCCCGTCGAGCAGCACGGTGACACCCACCGCGGCACCCACGACGAGTACCGCCTCTCCGGAGGCACGCAGACGCCCTCGATACGTCACCCCGCCCTGCGGTCGTACGTCCTCGGGCAGGCACATGAACTGTGGGCGCGGGGCGAATCCGTCCGGTCGGGCCAGGCAGAAGTAGCTGCCCAGGGGTGTGTCCGCGGCGCCGGAGATCAGCAGCGGTCTGTCCTGGGCGTCGGCGAGTTCGTATTCGAGGACGTTGCGGGGCAGTGCGACCGTCACGCGTGCGGTGGTGAGGTATCCAGCGGCGGTGTCGACGAGTTCGCCGTTCCACCAGACCCGTTTGACGGCCGCGGCACCCACGTGCAGATCGGCGGGGCCGCGGTGGTCCGTCTCGACGATCGCCCGGACTCTGGCGACCGTCCCGGGTCCGGGCACGGGGACGCGCACGAACTCCTCGGTCACCAGCCCCTTGTTGCCGAGCAGGCCGTCCGGTTCCGGGATCCCTCGGGTCGACGAGTACAGCGAGACACGCCAGTCCTCGTCCGAGGCCGTGAGGGGGAGGGTGTCGGCGAGGACCCGTTCGACACCGGGCCCGTCCAGCGGTTCGGGGGCGCGGGCGGCCGGTGTCGGAGGCAGGACGCGGACGCGGTTGCCGTAAGTCGCCCGTGCAGGTTGCCAGTTGGCGTCGGGGCCGTCCGTCTCGGTCCAGTGCATGGTCCAGATCTGCGGTTCGGCGACGGACGAGCCCGCCGGGAGCGCCAGGTCGCCCCAGGTGTTGTCCATGGTGGGGACCAGGCGGCCTTCCCAGCCGTCCGAGACGTCGGTCGTCCGTTCCGGGCTCGGTGGTGGTGCGGACGTCCGGGGTGTCCGTGGGGTGCCTTCGCGCCATACGACGAGGACGGCGGGGGCGCCCTCCAGTGGCACCGCGATGGTCGAGCGGCCGTCGCGGACCGTGATGTCCGCCTGTTGTCGGGTGCCGCTCGCCGGGTTCCAGATCTCGGCCTCGGCGACCTCGGCGTGCACGGTGACGGTCGAGTGGTGGGCGTAACGGGCGGGGTCCGCCTCGTGGTCGGCGTCTCCCGGCAGCGTGCGGGCGTCGGGGAAGGCGCCTGTCACCAGGGCCACCGCATCGGCTCCCGTTCTCCTGACGAGCAGGGGCACCTCGCCGGTCGCGTGTCCGGCGTTGTCCGCCACCGTCGCCGCGCCGGTCTCGGCGTCGCTCGCCCGCTCCAGGCGCGGGTGCTTCAGGAGGGCCGCGACCACGGAGTCGTCACCGGCCAGTCCGGCGGCCGACGCGGGCGGACGGCCCACGACCACCACCCGGCCGCCCGCGTCGAGGAGTTGGGACAGCCGGCGTGCCGTCTCCTCCTCCAGGACGCTCGCCGAGGGCAGCAGTACGGCGCGGTACGCCAAGTCCGCTACGCGCAGGGCGCCTTCGGCGGCCGTGGCGCGCTGCACGGAGGCGTCGTCGACGACGTCGAAGGAGATGCCGTGGCGGTCCAGCGAACCGACGTGCGGGCCGAGCCAGTTGTTCGTGCCGCACAGGCCGAGGTAGTGCTCCTGGGTCTCGTCGACGTCGGCGTGGTCGTCGCCGAGGCGGCCGTCGCCGAAGTGGTGCACGGGTGCGTCGAGCGGGAGGAGGGCCTGCATGGTGGTGGTGGGGTGCAGGACCGCGACCTCGGCGCTGTAGGTGCCCCAGGACATGATCGAGCAGATCCGGGCGACGGCCCGGGAGAACGCCGGGTACTGCTGCCAGTAGGGCTGGCGCCAGTCGGTGGACGGAGGTGCCCACTCGAACCAGCCGCCCGCGGTGCCGAAGTAACTGGCGTGCGGGTTGTACAGGTTGGCGCCGCTGCGCAGGAACGGCAGGAGCCAGTCGTAGGTGTCGGCGAGGGTGCCGCCCCAGCCGGAGGAGTGGAAGGCCTCGATCCAGACGCGCTCGTGGCCGTAGAGGTGGGCCATGGAGGAGTGGACCTTGGAGTCGCCGTGATGGTCGCTGCCGACGGCGCCGTACCAGCGGTGGGTGCGGAAGTAGTCGGTGTAGATCTGTGTCGACTGGGCCGGGAACCCGGCTCGCGCGGGGTTGCTCTGGTCGGCTCCGACGAGCATGCCGCGTTCCGTGTGCCAGGCCGCGAGGGGCTTGAAGAGGGCCTCTTCGGTGAGTTCGGCGCGAACGGCGTAGTAGTCGCCGCGGATCTTCGCCGCGCGGGCGTCCGCAGGGCCGAACAGGGCCGGCAGGTGGTCGAGCAGGTCGTAGCCGCGGCGGGCGCGGAACTCCGCCGGGAAGCGTGGACTCCACGAGTTCGTGGCGGGCAGTTCGTCCTGGAAGCTGCCCGCGACGACGTTGCCCAGGTACTCGGGGACCCGGCGGTCGTACTCGTGGTGGACGGCGTCCAGCAGCAGTTCTCCGGCGCGCGGGGAGAGGTAGTCGAAGGCCGTGGGGACGGCGACGACGAGGCGTACGTCCGTGCCGTCCGCGGCCATGATCCGGAAGGCACCGGAATCGAAGGCCACTTGCAGCCGACGGCCCGTCAAGTCGTAGGCGGCAACGAGGGTTTCGGCGCCCTGCGGGGCGACCGTGCCGCCCGAGACGGTGGCCCGGCGGCAGCGCAGTGCGCGGCCGGTGGCGGCCAAGTGCCGTCGGGTGACGGCGCCTTGGACGTTGGCGCCGGAGAAGCCGATCTGGTCGTAGAACCACAGACGGGTGCCGATGTCCCGGGCGATCCGGCAGGTGTCGGTGAAGCGGTCCCACCACTCCTCGCCGAACCACGGCGGGTCGTCGGTCCGGGCGCCGAAACTCGGGCCTGCCGGGGCCAGGTTGATCACCACGAGGTTGTGGACGCCGCCGTCCGCGAAGCTGCGCAGCTGCCGGTCGAGACGCTCGCGGGTGACCTTGGCGCCGGACCACCACCACAGCGGGGTGGGGCCGAAGTCCCGGGGCGGGGCGTCGAAGAGCTGCTGGAGCGCGGGAGAGATCACGTCGGCGGTCCTTCCGGGTGCGGCTCGGTCACCCATACGGATCAAAAACGTTTTAGGTCGGCTCAGTCGTCTGCCACCTGCAATGTTGGCACCGGTGGCGGGGTCCGGGAAGAAGGCTGACACTTCTTCACGTCGAATGGCGCAAGGGGGCTTGTTGGAACGTTTTCCTAACCCTATATTCACTGCGACCCCGGCCCCGGAGCCGCGAGGAGCCGCACCATGAGCCGATTCCTGCCCGCTGCCCAGGCACGCCCGGAGCAGCCCATCCCGAAGCACTTGTGGAAGGTCGCCGCCCTCTCGGGCATGGCCTCCTATCTGGACGCCGCGCTCATCGTCAGCATCGCCGTCAACCTGGCCATCTACCGCGACAGTTACGACATGGGCGTGTGGATGGCCGGGGCGATCAGCGCGATCGTCACCGGCTGCATCGCCGTCGGCTCCCTCGTCGGCGGACGCCTCGCCGACCTCTTCGGGCGCCGCCGCGTCTACAACCTGGACATCCTCTGCTACGCGGTGGGCGCCATCGTCATCACGCTGGCGCCGAACGACATCGTGCTCTTCGTCGGCGTGCTGGTCGCGGGGCTGGCGGCCGGTGCCGATCTGCCGACGTCCCTGGCCGTGGTCTCGGACGCCGCGCCCCCCGAGGGCCGGGCGCGGCTGGTGTCCTTCACCCAGGTCATGTGGGTGCTCGGCATCGTCGTCGTGATCTTCCTCGGCTACCTCCTGTCCGACACGGGCCTGACCGGGGCGCGGTTCATCACCGGCCATCTGGTCGTCGCCGCACTGGTCACCTGGCAGCTGCGCTCCCGGCTGGAACTGCCCGACGAGCCGGCCGAGGAGGAGGTGCCGACGGAGGCCGTGCCGCGGGGCATCGAGCTGAAGAACATCTGCAACCGGGCCGCGCTGGTGCCGATGGTCGCGACCTTCGTCTACTACGTCACCTGGGGCATCGGCGCCAACACCTTCGGCCAGTTCGGCACTTACCTGCTGGTCACGGTCAGCGGCGCCTCGCAGAGCCTGGCCACCGGGATCAACCTGGCGTTCCTGCCCATCGCGCTGGTGCTGACGTTCGTCTTCGTCCGGCTCGCCGACACCCCCTGGCGCGACCGGCTCTTCTACGTCTTCACGGTCGTACAGGTCCTCGCCTTCTGCATCGCCTCCCTCACGGCCGGCGCGCTCGTCGGCATGCTCGTCTTCTTCGTGCTGTACCAGATCTCCAACCCCTTTGCGGGGGAGGCCAGTTACAAGGTGTGGTCGCAGCTGACGCTGCCCCCGGACACCCGCGGCACCACCCAGGGCCTCACCTACGCCCTGTCGCGCGGGGTCTTCGCGGGCGTCGCGTTCGTCACGCCCGCCCTGATGGACTACAGCGCCTCCGTCCTGCTCTGGTCGATAACTCTCTGCATGGCGGCGTCGGGCGTCGCGGGCGTGTACGTCATCCACACCCTCATCCGGCGTTCCCCCGACACCGCCACCGCCCCGGCGAGTCTGGGCGTGGCGCGGACCTGACGCGGGTCCGGGCACGACCCGGACCCGAATCCGTACCGGTACCCGGAAGGAACACCGCACCATGGCTACGACCGAACCCACCACCGCGACCGCGGAACGCACCGCCGCCCTGCGGGAGTCGCTGCCCCCGGTGACCCGCCGCCGGACCCGGATCGGACTGGTGGCGGGCGGACTCGGCACCTACTGGCCGCAATTCCCCGACCTTCTCCCGCAGTTGCAGCAGTCGTCCGCCTATGTGGCCGACCGCTTCCGGCAGTTGGACGCGGAGGTGACGGACGTCGGCTTCATCTCCGACGCCGCGGAGGGAGCGGTCGCCGCCGAGCAACTCAGGCGCGCGGACTGCGACTTGATCGTCCTGTTCCTGACGACGTACCTGACCTCGTCGATGGTGCTGCCGATCGCCCAGCGTTCGCACACCCCCGTCCTGGTCGTCGACCTCCAGCCGTCCGAACGGATGGACCACGCCTCCTTCGACACCGGCGCATGGCTCGCCTACTGCGGACAGTGCCCGGTGCCCGAGGTCGGCAACGTCTTCCGGCGGGCCGGCATCCCCTTCCGTTCGGTTTCGGGCTGGCTGCGCCAGGAGTCCGCCTGGCGGCGCATCGAGCAGTGGGTCCGGGCGGCACGGGTCCGGGCCGCGCTCCGGCACGCCCGGCACGGTCTGATGGGGCATCTCTATCCCGGCATGCTCGACGTGTCGACGGATCTGACGCTGCTCCCGGCGACGTTCGGCTCGCATGTCGAGGTGCTGGAGTTCGACGATCTACGGCAACGCGTGGAGCGGGTGAGCGAGGCCGAGACCCGGGAGCGCACGGCTCTCGCCCGGCGGATCTTCGCCGTGGACGACAGCGTGGTCGACGAGGACCTCGCGTGGGGGGCGACCGTGTCGGTCGCGCTCGACCGGCTCGTCGAGGACTTCGGTCTCGACACCCTCGCCTACTACCACCGCGGTCTGGACGGCGAACTGCACGAAAGGCTCGGCGCCGGCATGATCCTGGGTGCCTCCCTGCTCACCGCCCGGGGCATGCCAGCCGCCGGTGAGTACGAACTCCGCACCAGCCTGGCCCAGTTGGCGACGCAGAGCATCGGCGCCGGGGGTTCCTTCACCGAGATCCAGGCCCTCGACTTCGAGGACGGGGTGGTGGAGATGGGGCACGACGGGCCCGCGCACCTCGCGGTCAGCTCCCGTGATCCGCTGCTGCGCGGCCTGGGCGTCTACCACGGCAAGCGCGGCTGGGGCGTCAGCGTGGAGTTCGACGTCCGGCACGGTCCCGTGACCCTGCTCGGCCTCGGCCAGGACGCCGACGGCTCCCTGTCGTTCATCACGTCCGAGGGCAGCGTCGTACCCGGACCGCTGCTCGCGATCGGCAACACCACCAGCCGGGTCGACTTCGGCCGCGATCCCGGCGAGTGGGTCGACGCGTGGAGTGCCACGGGCGTCGGCCACCACTGGTCCCTCGCCCTCGGCCACCATTCCGCCGACTTCCGCGCCGCCGCGAGCCTGCTGGGCATCGAGCACCGGGAGGTGTGAACGCAGTCGATTCAGTAGGGCACGTGGATGCTGTGGTTCGCCAGCGCCAGGGAGTAACGCGTCAGCAGCGCGTCGAGGCCCGCGAGCAGCAGCCCGGCGGACTCCCCCGCCTCGGCGAGGTCACCGCGCTCGCAGGCCTCGACCACCTCGGCCACATCGCTGCGGAGTATGTGCAGGGAGTCGCCCTGGATCAGCACACCGGGGAACCGGCGACCGGGCAGACGGACCACGGCGACGTTCCCGCCGTCAGTGAACAGCTCTACGTCAACGCGTTCCATGGCGCCATCCAACCGGACAGCACCGCCCGACATCAACGAAGTTGTACGCGGAGCACTTCGGACCCCGCCGGACTCGCGCCCCGGCTCCGTCACGGTCGTGCGGACCGGCCGCCCGCCACACCGGCGTACGGCCGCTTTCCCGGCTGCCCGTCCCTGCCTCGCACCCAGAAGAACAGGACCACCGAGGACACCGCGGCGACCGCGCACCACGTGGAGACGAACTCCAGCTCCCACAGCGTCCAGCAGACGAGCGCGCCGACCGTGACCAGGATCCCCAGCACCAGCAGCCCGCGGTCACCGGACAGCAGCAGCGAGCCGACCGTCGCCACGAGGTAGCCGGCGATGACCAGTTGAGGGTGGGACAGGTCGACGACGTACCCGACGGTGTGGCCGCGGATCTCGGACGTCACCGGATGCGCGACGAGAGCGTAGGCGAGTGCCGCGGCCGTGGCCGCCCCGACCGCCGGCAGTACGGCGAGCCGGGGCCGGGCCCGCGGTGGCGCGGCGCACCACACGCCCGCCGGAACCCACACCGCCACCATCGGCAGGGCGATGACGGCCCAGGTGACGGTGGCGGCACCGGTGCCTCCGCCGGCGGCCCACACCAGCGACTCGACGATCTGGTGGACACCGAGCAGCCACGGCAGGGCGGCCAGCGGCAGATCGGCCGGCCGACGGGTCCGGACCACACAGGCCACCCCTACGGCGAGGACGCCCGCGCCCGCGACGAGATCGGCCTTCGCACTCCAGCACATCGCTCTCCCACGTGATCGGTCGGCGTCCGCCTGCGTCACCTTCACGCTACGTCTCGGCCCCGCCGCGCGCCGGGTGGCACCACGGCCGCGGCGCGCCGTGATCACATACCCGCGCGCGCCTTCGATCCCCCCGCCCGCTCAACGCACCTGTCCCCCGGCGCAGTTGACGACCGGGCCCCGAAACCACCCCCGGCCTGCGCGCGAGCGTCCCGCCGTGATTGGCTGACCCCGCCCACCGCACACCGTGCGCACGCCCAGGAGGACATCGCAGCCATGAGCAACGCCTACACGTTCGAGTACAAGGTCGTCAGCTTCCGGGAGTCGCTGATCGGCGACGCGCTGGACAGCGACAAGCTGGAGAAGGTCCTGAACAAGCACGCCGAGGACGGCTGGGGCCTGAAGGCGATCACCGCCGCCGACGTCAAGGGCCGGATCGGTCCCGGCGCGGTCGAGGGCCTGCTCCTCACCTTCGAGCGGCCCCGCGCGTAGCGCCGTCCGGCGCGGCGGGCGCAGGGCCTGTCCGGCTGGGCGGGGCAGCACCTGACGGACGGATCGGGGCGCAGCAGGGAAACGGCGACCGTTCGGTGCCGGTGAGCGGGGCTCGGCGCGTCCAGCCCTGAGGCGGAGAAGGACGTGCCGGGCCCGCGTCCACGGCACGGCCCGCCGGACAGGCCCCGCGCGGCTGCCGCTGTCGTAAGCGGGACGGGGCCCCGCGCTGGAGCCGGCTCCGTGCGCGGGGCGCGGGCCGGGAGTCGTCAGCGCCCGGGAACCGGAAGCAGCCCGGCGGGCCCCGGAATCTCCCCCGACCCACGCGGAATCAGCTCCGTCGGCATCACCACCCGCCGCGGCGGTGCCGCGTCCCCGTGGATGCGGGCGAACAGCAGATGCGCGGCGCTCGTCGCGAGGGCGACCGGGTCCTGCGCGATGACGGTGACCGGCGGGGTCAACTGTGCTGCCAGCGCGAAGTCGTCGAAGGCGATGAACGCGACGCCGGCGGGCAGCACCGGCAGCGCGCCCAGCGCGAGGACCTCGTTGCCCGCGAGCACGGCCGTGGGCGGTTCGGGCGCGGAGAGGATCTCGGTGACGGCTCGGGCGGCGTCCGCTCCGGAGCCGAGTCCGTGCCGGGCGAGCGCCGGGTCGGCCTCGATGCCCGCGGCGCTCAGGGCCGCCAGATAGCCGCGATGGCGTTCGCCGAAGGTCCAGATCTCCCGTCGGTCGCCGAGGTAGCCGATCCGGCGGTGGCCGTGCGCGACGAGATGGCGTACGGCCTGTTCCACCGCGCCGAAGTTGTCCACCACGACGGTGTCCACGTCCAGGCCCGGTGCCGCCCGGTCCACGCACACGATCTTCGTACCCCGCGCCTGCGCCGGGCGCAGAAAGCGGTGGCTGCCCGCGGCCGGGGTGAGGACCAGACCGTCGACACGGCGGGCGGTGAAGGCCGCGACGACCTCCCGTTCGCGGTGCGGGTCGGCGCGGCTGGAGCCGATGAGGACCATGTTGCCGCGCCGGTGGGCGATGTCCTCGACGGCCGAGGCGACGGCGGCCATGAAGGGGTCGGCGACGTTGTCCACCATCAGTCCGATGGTCTGGCTCAGTCGGTCCGTGCGGCGCAACTGCCGTGCCACGTCGTCACGTTGATAGCCCAGCTTACGGACCGCCGCCTCGACGCGAGCGGCGGTGCGGGGCGCGACGCCCGCCTCGCGGTTGACCACCCGGGACACCGTCATCACGCTCACGCCCGCTTCCGCGGCGACGTCTTTCATCCTGGGACGACCGGCCACGCCACGTCCTCCAGATCTCGTCGCGCGCGACCTGGCCGACGGCCGACGGCGTGCGCCCGAACCGTGTCCGTCCCGACCCTTGACGCCCACTCATGGGCCTCCCAGAATCGACGAACTGTTAACGATACCAACCAGAAAGCACAGCATGGCCTCTGCAAGGGAACCACTTCTCGCGGCACATGGTGTGGTCAAGCGTTTCGGCCATGTCCAGGCGCTCCAGGGCGCCGACTTCACGGCGTACGCCGGTGAGGTCGTCGCACTGATCGGTGACAACGGTGCCGGCAAGTCGACGTTGGTGAACGTCCTTTCCGGTGTGCTCACCCCGGACGAGGGCGAGGTGCGCCTGGACGGGGTGCCGGTCCGGTTCACGGGTCCGATGGACGCGCAACGGCACGGAGTCGAGACCGTCTACCAGGATCTTTCGCTGGCGCCCGATCTGGACGCGGCGGCCAATCTCTACCTCGGCAGGGAGCTCGTGCGCGGGGGTCTGCTCGGCCGCCTGGGCGTGCTCGACCGGCCCACGATGCGACGCGAGGCGATCGCGGCCTTCGGCGAACTGGGAGTCGAACTGAAAGATGTGACGGCTCCTGTGACAACGTTGTCGGGAGGGCAGCGGCAGTCGGTGGCCGTCGCCCGCGCGGTCGCCTTCGCCAACAAGGTCATCTTCATGGACGAGCCGACCGCCGCCCTGGGCGTCGTCCAGCGCGCCCGGGTCCTGGAGACCGTGCGCAGGGTCGCCGACCGGGGCATCTGCGTCGTCCTCATCAGCCACAACATGCCCGAGGTGCTGTCGGTCGCGGACCGGGTCGAGGTGCTGCGGCTGGGCCGCCGGGTCGCCTCGTTCACCGCGGCCGACGCCACGATCGAGAAACTCGTCGGCGCCATGACCGGATCACTGGACGAGCCCGCGCAGAACGGGAACCACGGCGCGACCGAAGCGGAGGGCGGCCGATGAGCGCCAACAGCCAGGACATCAAGCCGACGGCCAAGGCGCCGGACGTGCCCCCGTCCGACGGCGGAAGGTTCGCCATACCCCCGTGGCTGCGACGGGCCGCCGGCATCAGCGAGTTGTGGACCTTCGTGATCCTGGTCGCGCTGGTCGCGTTCTTCACCATCGCGGCGCCGGGCAAGTTCTTCACGCAGTACGACCTCACGCAGATCGCCGTGAACGCGGCCATCTACCTGGTGCTCGGTGTCGGCATGACGTTCGTGATCATCACCGCGGGCATCGACCTGTCGATCGGCTCGGTGCTGGTGCTGGCGGCGGTCGCGGCGGGCGAGTACAACATCCACCACGGCGGACCCGCCTCCAGTTGGGGCACGGTCGCCGTCTGTGTCGTCATCGCCCTTGCGGTGGGCGCGGGTTGGGGTGCGTTGCAGGGAGCGGTGGTGGCCACCGGGAAGGTGCCCCCGCTGATCGTGACCCTGGGCGGACTGGGCGCGGCGCTGGGCATCGCCGAACTCGCCACCGGCGGCCAGGACCCGGCCGGTGCCGCCGCCACCCACCTCCAGAACAGCCTGGGCTTCGGCAAGTTGGCCGGCATCCCGTGGATGGTGATCCTGGCCGCGGTGGTCACCGCCCTGTTCGGCACGGTGCTCGGCGCCACGCGGTTCGGCAGCCACACCCTGGCCATCGGCTCCAACCCGACCGCCGTCCGGCGCGCGGGCATCCCGGTGGGCCGCCATCTGATCATGGTGTACGGCCTGATGGGCCTGCTGGCCGGTCTCGGCGCGGTGATGTGGCTGGCCTCGTACGGGACGACGTCCATCGCCGGGCACTCCACCGACAACCTGAAGGTGATCACCGCGGTGGTCCTGGGCGGTACCAGCCTGTTCGGCGGGCGGGGCTCCGTACTCGGCACCGTGATCGGTGTGTTCATCCCGGCCGTGCTGACGACCGGGCTGATCGTCATCGGTGTGCAGCAGTACTGGCAGGACGTCGCCGTTGGTGTCGTCCTGGTCGCGGCCGTCTACATCGACCAGATGCGCAGGAAGACCAGAGAGCGTGCGTGACCCCCTCCCCGACCTTCGATCCCACCCTCGTACGACCTTGGAGGACAGCCTTATGTCGAGTATTCGCATCACGCGCAAAGTACTGGTCGCCGCCGGCACCGTGCTGGTCCTGACCGGCGCGGCCGCCTGCAGTTCGTCGAGCGACAGCGGCGGTTCGGGATCGAAGGGGGGTGCCTCCGGGAAGAAGGTCCGGCTGATCACCGGTGTGAAGAGCGACCCCTTCTACATCACCATGACGTGTGCGGCGCAGACCGAGGCCAAGGCCAAGGGCATGGACTTCTCGGCGGACGGTTCCGCGCAGTGGGACGTGTCGGTGCAGCGGCCCCTCCTCGACTCGGTGGCCGCGTCCCGGCCCGACGGGCTGCTGATCTCGCCGGTCGACGTCAGCGCGCTCACCCCGTCGCTCAAGCAGATCCAGTCGGCCGGGACAAAGGTCGCCCTCGTCGACACCACGGTCACCGACTCCTCGATCGGCATCACCCGGATCTCGTCGGACAACGAGAAGGGCGGCCGGGTGGCGGCCGACGCGCTCGCCAAGCTGATGAACGAGAAGGGCTCGGCGATCGTCATCAGCGTCAAGCCCGGCGTCTCCACCACGGACGCCCGCATCAAGGGCTTCACGGAGGAGATGAAGAAGTACCCGAACATCAAGATGCTGCCCACCCTCTACGACAACGACCTGCCGGCCACCGCGGCCTCCCAGATCCAGTCGACGCTGGCGGCCCATCCCGACCTGGGCGGTGTCTTCGCGGGCAACACCAACACCGGTACCGGCATAGCCACCGGTCTCAAGCAGGCCGGCAAGCAGGGCGCGGTGAAGGTCGCCGCGTTCGACGCCGAGCCGGACGAGGTCGCCTCCCTCAAGGCGGGCACGCTCCAGGTGCTGGTCGCGCAGGACCCGGCGGCGATCGGCAAGGAGGCCGTGGACCAGCTCGCCGCGGCCTTCGAGGGCAAGTCGGTGCAGAAGTCCATAGGCACCAACATGGTCGCCATCACCAAGGCGAACATGAACCAGCCCGAGATCAGCAAGTACTTCTACAAGGCGGGCTGCTGACCGCTCCGCGACGGCCTGTTCTGCCGGGCACCCCATCGCTTCCGGGGTGTCCGGCAGAACTGCTCCAGGAGGGGGACTTTGCATGACCATGCGCGAGCGTGCATAATCTTCCTATGTCTAAGGTCCTCACCTCCCTCCCCACCGGCGAGCGCGTCGGCATCGCCTTCTCGGGCGGACTCGACACCTCCGTCGCGGTCGCCTGGATGCGCGACAAGGGTGCCGTCCCCTGCACCTACACCGCCGACATCGGCCAGTACGACGAGCCCGACATCGCCTCGGTGCCCGGCCGCGCGCAGGCCTACGGCGCCGAGATCGCGCGTCTGGTCGACTGCCGTGCGGCGCTGGTCGAGGAAGGTCTGGCCGCGCTGACCTGCGGCGCGTTCCACATCCGCTCCGGCGGGCGCGCCTATTTCAACACCACCCCGCTGGGCCGCGCCGTCACCGGCACGCTGCTGGTCCGGGCGATGCTGGAGGACGACGTCCAGATCTGGGGCGACGGCTCGACCTTCAAGGGCAACGACATCGAGCGGTTCTACCGCTACGGCCTGCTCGCCAACCCGCACCTGCGGATCTACAAGCCCTGGCTGGACGCGGACTTCGTGACCGAGCTCGGCGGCCGCAAGGAGATGTCGGAGTGGCTGCTCGCGCATGAGCTGCCCTACCGCGACAGCACGGAGAAGGCGTACTCCACCGACGCCAACATCTGGGGTGCCACCCACGAGGCCAAGACGCTGGAGCACCTGGACACGGGCGTGGAGACCGTGGAGCCGATCATGGGCGTCCGGTTCTGGGACCCGTCGGTCGAGATCGCCACCGAGGACGTGACGATCGGTTTCGACCAGGGCCGCCCGGTGACGATCAACGGCAAGGAGTTCGCCACCCCCGTCGACCTGGTGATGGAGGCCAACGCCATCGGCGGCCGGCACGGCCTGGGCATGTCGGACCAGATCGAGAACCGGATCATCGAGGCCAAGAGCCGCGGCATCTACGAGGCACCGGGCATGGCCCTGCTGCACGCCGCCTACGAGCGCCTGGTGAACGCGATCCACAACGAGGACACCGTCGCCCAGTACCACAACGAGGGCCGGCGCCTGGGCCGCCTCATGTACGAGGGCCGCTGGCTGGACCCGCAGGCCCTCATGGTCCGGGAGTCCCTGCAGCGCTGGGTCGGCTCGGCGATCACCGGTGAGGTCACCCTGCGGCTGCGGCGCGGCGAGGACTACTCGCTGCTCGACACCACGGGCCCGGCGTTCAGCTACCACCCGGACAAGCTGTCCATGGAGCGCACCGAGGACTCGGCGTTCGGCCCGGTCGACCGGATCGGCCAGCTGACCATGCGCAACCTCGACATCGCCGACTCCCGCGCCAAGCTGGAGCAGTACGCCGTGCTCGGTCTGATCGGCAGCGGCAACGCGGCGATCGGCGCCGCGCAGGCCGCCGCGACCGGCCTCATCGGCAGCATGCCGGAGGGCGGCGCCGAGGCCATCGCCTCCCGCGGCGAGGTCTCCGAGGACGAAGCGCTGCTGGACCGCGCGGCGATGGAGTCCGGCACGGACTGACCGAACTCCCGGACACAGCACCGCCGTTGGGCCGGTTCGACGCGCACGACGTCGGGCCGGCCCTTCGTCGCTCGGTGGACGGCCGGCCGGAACCGGGGATCGGACACTCGTACCCGGGGCCGGGTGGTGGCTCCGGGCGCCGAGCGGGATCTGGACGAACCGTCCGGCTCTCAGCCGCTACGGTGAGCCGGTCCCCAACACGATGGGATCCCGAGGAGGTGCTGTGGCGGTGGGCGGACTGCGGGACGCGCTGGCCGACTGGACGGACTACGACAGCGCGGGCTTCGAACTCGGGAAGATCTTGGGGGTGTTCCCCGCGAACCAGCCGTTCGGCCAGGTCAAGCGGATGTTCTGGGTGAGTGGCTACCGGCTCGGTGAGATGCTCGTCGACGTCCTCGACCAGATGGCCGAGGCCGGTGTGCTGCTGAAGAACGAGGACCTGCAGTACATGTGGAACCCCGACGGTCCGAATCTGCCGGGCACTTTTCCCCCGGCACTCCCCGCGTAACCTTCCCCCGTGACCACGCACAAGACCGTCGATGTGAGCGTCGACGCGATGATCGATGACCTCCGGACCCTCGTCGAGGTCGAGTCCCCCTCCCGTGACCTGGCCGCTCTGCGAAAGTCGGCCGAGACCGTCGCCTCCGTCGTCGAGGCGCGGCTCGGCGGTCGGGCCGCACTCGTCGACAGCGAAGGCGGACCGCATGTCCACTGGTCAGGCGGTGGCACACCCCGTGTGCTGATCCTCGGTCACCACGACACCGTGTTCCCGCTGGGTACCCTCGCGCGCCGCCCCTTCCGGGTCGAGGACGGTCGCGCGACGGGACCCGGTGTCTTCGACATGCTCGGCGGTCTGGTGCAGGCGGTCCACGGGCTGGCGTCGCTCGACGACCGGTCCGGCGTCGAGATCCTGGTGACCGCCGACGAGGAGGTCGGCTCCCACTCCTCCCGGGCTCTCCTCGAGGAACGCGCCCTGGCCTGCGGTGCCGTGCTGGTGGTCGAGGGCGCCGCCGACGGCGGAGGCGTGAAGACCGGCCGCAAGGGCTGCGGCACCTTCGAGGTGTCCGTCGCGGGCCGGGCCTCGCACGCGGGGCTGGAGCCGGCCGCCGGGGTGAACGCGCTGGTCGAGGCGGCGCACCAGGTCCTGGCCATCGCGGAGTTGGGGCGGCCCGAGATCGGTACGACGGTCACCCCTACCGTCGCGTCGGCGGGCACCCTGGACAACGTCGTACCGGCGGCGGCGACCGTCGTCGTGGACGTCCGCGTCGAGTCGGCCGAGGAGACGCAGCGGATCGAGTCCGCGTTCTCGGCGCTGACCCCGCATCTCGACGAGGCCGTGATCACCGTACGGGGAAGCGTCGGCCGGCCGCCGATGCCCGAGTCGGCGGCGGCCGGACTGTTCGCCGTGGCACAGAAGCTGCTGCCCGGTCTGGAAGGGCGGGCGGTCGGCGGTGGCAGCGACGGCAACTTCACCGCCGCGCTGGGAGTGCCGACGCTCGACGGGCTGGGTGCGGTCGGGGGCGGGGCGCACGCCGACCACGAGTATCTGGAGGTCGCGTCGATGGCCGAGCGGGCGCAGCTCGTCGCCGGGCTGGTGGACGCGATCCGGAGTGTTTGATCCCGAGCATGTCAGGAGCGCTCGGACGGCATCAACCGACCGTCGAAGAGCCATACTTGACCATACGGGGGATTGTCCCGTCCTGGCCTGAATCGGGAGAGCGGCATCCGGTGAGCAGCATCAGCAAGGTGGCGGGCAAGGTCGAGGTACGGCTCCGCTGGGATCCGAGTCCCTGGGGCAGTCAGCCGTGCCGGCTGGACATCATGGCGGCGACCTACACCGCCGACGCCCCGCACGGGCGTCCGGTGTACGTCGTCAACTCCGAGAGCCGCGCGCCGGACGGCACCATCAACATGAGCCGGCACAGCGAGACCGGCCAGGGGTACGGCGACATCGAGGTGATGGTGCTGGAACTCGACCGCCTGGCCGCGTCCTTCGGGCGGGTGGTCGTCGGCGTGGCGATCCATCAGAACGGCGGGACGCGGACCTTCGGTGAACTGTCGCATGCCAGGGCGCAGGTCGTGGAGGGATACAAGGAGTTGCTGTCGGACGACTTCGCCGGGGTGGGCGGGTCCACCGCGGCGACCGTGGGGGAGTTCACCAAGGACGCCTCCGGGGACTGGGAGTTCCGCCCGATGGTGCGCGGGTTCGACAGCGAGCCGGTCGGCTTCAGTGCGGAGATGGGCAGCGTGCCTCAGGCCTGACCGGCCGGTCCGCTTTGAAGTGCGGGAGCAGCGTGGCGACCGCAGGCCGCCTGTGGCGCAGTTCGTGGACCAGCCCGAGGACGATGGCGGTGCCCACCGCGACGAGGTGCTCGCGGCCCGCCAGGTTGGGCTTCACGATCGACTCCCACACCATCGACCCGCCGGTGAGGACGAACACGATGGGCGCGCGGCGGACGACGGCGATATAGGTGAAGAGTCCCACGACCGCGGCGGAGGGGCCGGTGTCGAGGACGTGCCCGACCTCGGGCCGCAGTCCGATGCCCCCGCAGCCGGGCCCGATGAGGAGCATGACGCGCACGGTGAGGGTGCCGGCCAGTGTGGTCGCGTAGGCGACGACCAGGGTGCGGACCCGGCCCAGTGCCAGTTCGGCCAGCGCGAACGCCAGGAACAGCTGGGTGATGCCGGCCCACACGGGCAGGTCGAGGGCGGGCACGTACAGCGATATCGGGGTGCGCAGCAGGGCGAGCCACAGCGGCAGGTCGCCCTGGACGCCGCCGAGCTGTCTGACGATCGACGCGCCGGCCGGCCGCTGCGCCAGCGCGTGGAAGAAGATGACGCCGAAGGCGGCGACGAACGCCAGGGACATCCCCGGCAGTCCGCGCCGCAGCAGCTGTCGTACGGGATCGACGACGATGCCCTGCCATTCACCCCGCAGTGTGCGCCAGATGAACACGCTCTCCCCACTCCCCCACCCTCGGACGAACACCCGGATCGGAATCTAGCCCCCTGACGGGGTCAGGTGCGTCCCGGCTCGGGCCGGAGTGGTGTTGCGGCCCGCGGACGGTACACATGGGGCTGATATTGAAGAGTGGGAAGTGTTCCCGACGGTTGGCCGACGACCCCAGGCAGTGGGAGGGCCGGTGCGTATCTCCGGAGATCCGGCCGGTTCCACCGCGGCCGACGCAGGGCACCGGACGACGCCTCCGCTCAGCTGGGCCGCGGTGGTGTTCTGGCTGGTCAGCACCACGGCGCTGGTGGCGTTGACCGGTATCGTCCTGGGCCGCGACACCCGGCCGGCCCCCTTTCTGGTGGTGCTGCCCGCGCTGATCGCCGGGCGCGGGACTGTGCGGCAGACCACTGTGGCGTCCGCGTGGGTGACGATCGTCATCGCCGGTTCCCTCTTCGACACACCGCTGCACACGGTGGGAGCGGACGCGGCGGTCATCGCCTTCACCCTGGTGTTCAACGGCCTCAGCGTGGCGCGGGCCGCGCAGCGGATCCGCTGGGAGGGCGAGATCGCCCGGCTGCGTTCCGCCGCCGCCGCTCTCCAGCGGCAGATCCTGCGCCCGTTCCCCCTGATGACCGACCAACTGCTGGTCCACGGCCTGTACCGACCGGTGGAGGAGGACAGCCGGGTGGGCGGCGACGTCTACGAGGTCGTCGCCTCCCCCTACGGCACCCGGGTCTTCATCGCCGACGTCCAGGGCAAGGGCCTTCAGGCGATCAGCGCCGCGTTCGCCGTACTGAGCGCCTTCCGCGAGGCGGCCGTGGCCGAGCCCACGCTCACCGCCTTGGTGGACGCCCTGGAGGAGGCGGTGCTGCGGCACAACTCCTTCGCGGCGCAGACCGGTGAGCGGGAGCGGTTCGTGACGGCGATCGTGCTGGGCGTCGACGGCGAGCAGGAGGTCCAGGCGATCAACTGCGGTCATGTGGCGCCGCTGCTGCTGCGCGGGGAGCGGGCCGATCCGGTGCTGCGGCAGGAGCCCTGTGTGCCGCTGGGCCTGGACGCGCTGGCCCCCGAGCCCCGTACCGTCGAGTGGTTCGCCTTTCCCGCCGACAGCACACTCCTGCTCTGCACGGACGGCGTCACCGAGGCACGCGATCCGTCCGGCACCTTCTATCCCCTTGAGGAACGGGCCGCGGCCTGGGGCGACGTCCTCCCGAAGGACGTTCCGGCCACCCTCTACGGCGATCTGCGCCGCCATACGGCGGGCACGCCCCGCGACGACACCGCGCTGCTGGTGCTGCGCCGCAGGGGTGACGCGGGCCTTCTCTGAGGGACGGACGGGACGGACCGGTCAGGGCCGGCCGCCCTGGCGGGGGTCGCCCGCGGTGAGGTGTTCGAGGACCTCGGCCAGTTCCTGGCAGGCCTGTTCCACCGAGAGCCTGGTGTTGCGCTGCTCGGTGATGACGGAGGAGAGCAGCAGCGCGGTGAGGGCCATCGTGCCGTTGAAGGCCTGGAGTTTCACCATCACCTCGACATGCGTCAGGTCGGCGAAGGGACCCGACTCCCGGGTCGCCGCGACGGTGGCCATGACGGAGGCGAACAGGGCGCACAGCATGCTGCCCGCGAACCGGAACCGCAGCGCGGCCCAGATCAGCAGCGGATAGACCAGGAACAGCAGGCTGACGTGGCTGTGGGTGACCAGGAGGACGATGACGGCGATGGTGGCCGCCAGCAGCAGGGCCTCCTTCCAGCGGTGCAGGTCCAGCGGGAAGCGCACTGTGCGCAGGATGAGCAGGAGCGGGGTGACGATGAGCACGCCCATCGCGTCGCCCACCCACCAGCCCAGCCAGACCGGCCAGAAGGAGTGCGAGGCCAGTTCGTCGGTGACGACGAGCAGGACGACTCCGCAGCTCGCGCTGATCAGCATGGCGCTCAGGGCACCCAGGAAGACCAGGGCGAGGCCGTCGCGGAGTCTGCCGAGGTCGGTGCGGAAACCCACCCGGCGCAGCATGAGGCAGGCGCAGACGGGGGCCGCGGTGTTGCCGGCCAGGACGACGAGGGCGGTCGGCTGGAGCGAGGTGAGCGACATGATCACGAAGAGGATGCCGAGGGCGATGCCGGGCCAGACCCGCAGCCCGAAGATAAGCAGGGCGGCGACCGCTACGCCGGTGGGAGGGTAGATCGGGGTGAACACGGCGCCCTCGACCACGAGCTCGCGGAGCAGGCCGAGGCGTCCCGCCGCGAAGTAGCAGCCGGCGACGGCCAGCGTCAGGAGGGCGTACCCGGCCGGTCGCCGCAGATCATCGAAACCCACCACAGCTGCCATCAGACACCGACCCCGCCGTGTCGGCGAGGCGAGCGGCGCGGGGCGGGCCTATGGTCCGGTCCCGGGCGCGTCGTGTCCCACGACCAGGACGGCCGCGTCGTCCTCGTGCCCCACACGCTCGGCTCCCTTGATCACCGCGGCCGCGAGCGAGCCCGCCTCCATGCCGGCCACGGCGGCGATTCCCGCGAGGCGCATCACCTGGTCGAGGCCTTCGTCGACGCTCATCGAGGGGCCCTCCACCACGCCGTCGGTCACCAGGACGAAGACTCCGCCGGTGGTGAGCCGGTGCTCGGTGACCGGGTACCGCTGTCCGGCGACGATGCCCAGGGGCGGTCCGCCCTCGTCGTCGGCGATGCCGCACCGGCCGTCGGCGGTGGCCCAGACGGAGGGTATGTGTCCGGCCCGCGCGCTCTCCAGCACCCCGGTGGCCGGGTCGAGCCGGACGAAGGTGCAGGTCGCGAAGAGTTCGGTGCCCAGGGACAGGAGCAGGTCGTTGGTCAGGGCGAGGAGTTCGCCGGGTTCGCTGGTGACGGAGGCGAGGGCGCGCAGGCCGACCCGGACCTGGCCCATGAACGCGGCGGCCTCGATGTTGTGGCCCTGGACGTCACCGATGGACAGGCCTATGCGCCCGTCGGGCATGGTGAACGCGTCGTACCAGTCGCCGCCCACGTTGAGGCCGTGGTTGGCGGGCGAGTACTCGACCGCAAGGTGGAACCGGGGGGTGACGGGCATCTCTCCGGGCAGCATGCCGCGTTGCAGGGCGACGGCCAGTTGCAGCAGGGAGCGCTGCAGCTCCGCCCGCTCGCGCGCCTGGGCGGTCAGCGTCCCGAGCCTGGCCAGCAGCTCGTCGCCGTCGTCCGTCGGGCGTATCCGGGACATCGACCACTCCAAAGGGTTTGGTACCGCTATAAGCATAAAGAACCGATTTTTCTCCTCCCTGGCGCGAAGACGGGAACGGCCCGGCCACCGCCGTAGCGGGGCCGGGCCGATGGGCCGTACGCGCCGTGTCAGCCCTGGCGGGCCTTGAAGCGCGGGTCCTTCTTGTTGATGACGAACATCACACCGCGGCGGCGGACCACCTGCGCGCCGGGCTTGGCCTTCAGCGAGCGCAGGGAGTTGCGGACCTTCATGACTGCCTCCCGTAGCGGCGCTCGAAGCGCTCCACGCGGCCGGCGGTGTCCACGACCCGCGTGTTGCCGGTGTAGAAGGGGTGGCTGGCCGACGAGATCTCGACGTCGATCAGCGGGTAGGTGTTCCCGTCCGCCCACTCGATCGTGCGCGCGGAGTGCGCGGTCGAGGTGGTGAGGAACGCGGTGTCCGCGGCGCGGTCGCGGAAGACGACCGGACGGGACACGGGGTGGATGCCAGACCTCATGGTGTTTCCTTCCTCAGACCGTCCCCGGAGGGACGGCCGCTCTGCGGGGTTCAACGCTGTTCGCGGAATTCGACGTGCTCGCCGGCGACCGGGTCGTACTTGCGCAGGACCAGCCGGTCGGGGTCGTTGCGACGGTTCTTGCGCGTCACGTAGGTGACGCCGGTACCGGCCGTCGACTTCAGGGTGACGACGGGACGGTTCGTGGTGCGTGCCATGAGGACCTCCTTCCGCCCACATCCCGGGATCTTGTCCCGAGCATGTCAGCTACATGCGTTCCAACACCGGCACCCCTCGGTGCATTCCCACCGTCTAGACCCGGAGCGCGGCCTTCTCCCGGGCCGCCCGCACGGCCTGCGAGAGACCCTCGATGTCGTACGCGCCGTAGTGCCTGCGGCCGTTCACGAAGAAGGTGGGGGTGCCGGCCACCCCGCTGAGGTCGGCCGACTCCACGTCCTCGGCGACATGGCCTGCCCCGGCGTGGGCCCGCATGTCCCGTTCGAAGCGGGCGGTGTCCAGGCCGAGCTGTTCGGCGTAGCCCCGCAGGTCCTTGAGACGCAGGGCGCCCTGGTGGCTCATCAGGAGGTCGTGCATCTCCCAGTAACGGCCCTGCAGCGCGGCGGCCTCAGCCGCCTCGGCGGCGAGCTGGGCGTGCAGGTGGACGTCGGTGAGCGGGAGATGCCGCCACACGTAGCGCACCTCGTCCCCGAACTCGCCGAGCAGTTCACGGACGACCGGCTCGGCCTGGCCGCAGTACGGGCACTCGTAGTCGCCGTACTCCACGACGGTCACCGGGGCGTGCCGCGGGCCGCGCAGGTGGTCGCGGTCGGGATCCACGGGGACGGACAGGTCGACGATGGTCTCCGCCCTGCCGAACAGCACCCGGGGCCGGATCTGCGGCGGCAGCAGTCCGATCACCCCGGTGACCAGCCGGGCGACCAGGAACGAGCCGACGACTGCGCTGAGGATGCCCGTCTTCGCGTCCTCCAGGGTGGTCCCGTCGAAGGCGAGCGTCGCGATCAGCAGGGAGACGGTGAAGCCGACGCCCGCGAGGGTGCCGCCCGCGGTCACGGCGCCCCAGCCGACCGGCGGCCGGATCCGGCCGCGGGACAGGACGCTGGTCAGCGCCGTCGAGGAGACGATGCCGAGCGGCTTGCCGACCACGTACCCGATGAGGATGCCCAGCCCGACGGGCGAGGTGAAGGCCCTGGCCAGCTGCTCCCCGCTGATCTGCAGGCCGGCGTTGGCGAGCGCGAACAGCGGGACCACGACGTAGCTCGCCCACGGGTGGTACATGCGCTGGAGACGGTCGTTCGGGGAGATGGACGCGGCGATGCCGGCCCGTACGTCGCGTTCCAGCTCGGGGGTGGGCTGCTCGCGGAAGAGCCGGAACAGTCCGGTGGCGCGTTCCAGGTCGTCGCGGCCCGCCGGATAGGCGAACGTGATCAGCCCCATGGCGAGCCCGATGACGACGGGGTCCACGCCCGATTTCAGCAGGGCGACCCAGGCGATGAGCCCGAGCAGGGCGTACACCGGGCCCCGGCGCACCCTGAACCGCCGCAGCAGCAGCGCGATCACGCCGAACGTGCCCACGGCGACGAGGAGCGCCGGTACGACGATGTGATCGCTGTAGAAGACGGCGATCACCACGAGCGCCAGGAAGTCGTCGACGACGGTGATCGTGAGGAGGAAGACGCGCAGGCCGGGCGGCATCTCCCGGCCCACGACGGCCAGCATGCCGAGCGCGAACGCCGTGTCGGTGGACATCGCCGCGCCCCAGCCGCCGGCCGTGCCATGGCCCACGTTGATCGCCAGGTAGATGCCGACCGGCACGAGCATGCCGCTCAGGCCCGCGACGAGCGGCAGGGCCAGCCGCTTGCGTTCGCGCAGCTCGCCCATGTCGAACTCGCGGCGCGCCTCCAGGCCGACGACGAGAAAGAACAGCGTCATCAGCCCACTGTTGACCCACTCGCGCAGATCGAGGGAGACCCCGTGCGAGCCGAGCCGGACGGAGAGGTGGGTCCCCCAGAACGACTCGTAGGCCGACGGCGCGACATTGGCCCAGACGAGCGCGGCCAGCGCCGCCGCCACGAGGACGGCGGCGCTTCCGGTCTCGGTCCGCAGGAAGTCGCGCAGCGGGGTGCGGGCTTCGTCGCCGCACGACGTCTGCCCCGTGTAGTCGGTGGTTTCGAGGGACATACGGGGTTTCAACTCCACCTGGCGTCGTGACTCACGTGTCGGCCCAACACCGGCCGCCCCACCGTTCATTCCGGCCCCGGGCGACACCACGGCAGACGGTACGGTCAGCCGCCCAGCGCCGCGCCGACCACGGCCCTGGCCTCCTCCTGCACCTGGCCGAGGTGGTCGGGGCCGAGGAAGGACTCGGCGTAGATCTTGTACACATCCTCGGTGCCGGAGGGCCGGGCCGCGAACCAGGCGTTGGCGGTGGTCACCTTGATCCCGCCGAGGGCCGCGCCGTTGCCGGGCGCCTCGGTGAGCACGCCGGTGACGGGCTCACCGGCCAGGGTGTCGGCGCTGACCTGCGCGGGCGAGAGCTTGGCGAGCAGCGCCTTCTCCTCGCGGTTCGCGGGGGCGTCGATCCGGGCGTAGGCCGGGGCGCCGAAGCGGTCCGTGAGGGCGGCGTAGTGCTGCGAGGGCGTCTTCCCGGTGACCGCGGTGATCTCGCTGGCGAGCAGCGCCAGGATGATGCCGTCCTTGTCGGTGGTCCACACGGAGCCGTCCCGGCGCAGGAAGGACGCGCCGGCCGACTCCTCGCCGCCGAAGCCGAGGGAGCCGTCGACCAGTCCGTCCACGAACCACTTGAAGCCGACGGGCACCTCCACGAGCCGACGCCCGAGGTTGGCGGCGACCCGGTCGATCATCGAGGAGGACACCAGCGTCTTGCCGACCCCCGCATCCGCGGGCCACTGCTCACGGTGGGAGTAGAGGTACGAAATGGCCACGGCCAGATAGTGGTTGGGGTTCATCAGGCCCGCGTCCGGGGTGACGATGCCGTGCCGGTCGGAGTCGGCGTCGTTCCCCGTGGCGATGTCGAACCGGTCGCGCTGCGCGATCAGCGAGGCCATGGCGTACGGCGACGAGCAGTCCATGCGGATCTTGCCGTCCCAGTCCAGCGTCATGAACCGCCAGGTCGGGTCCGCGAGCGGATTGACCACGGTGAGGTCGAGCCGGTGCTCCTCGGCGATCCGGCCCCAGTAGGCGACGGACGCCCCGCCCAGCGGGTCTGCACCGATCCGCACCCCGGCCGTCCTGATCGCGTCCAGGTCGAGCACGCTCGGCAGGTCGGCGACGTATGTGCCGAGGAAGTCGTAGCGGCCCGTGCCGGGGGCGGCGAGGGCCTGCGTGTAGGGGATGCG
Organism: Streptomyces sp. NPDC001100; assembly: GCF_053598575.1. Lineage (NCBI taxonomy): Bacteria > Bacillati > Actinomycetota > Actinomycetes > Kitasatosporales > Streptomycetaceae > Streptomyces > Streptomyces sp. NPDC001100. The sequence goes on along the minus strand of NZ_JBSFKO010000035.1, from coordinate 13,147 downwards.
GCGGACGTCCTTCATGCCGCCGGCGATGATCTCGTTTGCGCGGTCCTGGATCCAGGAGGTGATCTCGGAGCCTGCCGGGCCGCCGTTGGGCGGGTTGTACTTGAAGCCGCCGTCGGCGGGCGGGTTGTGCGAGGGGGTGACCACGACGCCGTCCGCGAGACCCGAGGTCCGGCCGCGGTTGTGGGTGAGGATCGCGTGGGACACCGCGGGGGTGGGCGTGTAGCCGTCCGCGCTGTCGATGAGGACGGTGACCTCGTTGGCGGCGAACACCTCCAGGGCGGTGACCTGCGCGGGCTCGGACAGCGCGTGGGTGTCGGCGCCGAGGAAGAGCGGGCCGTCGGTGCCCTGTCCGGCCCGGTACTCGCAGATGGCCTGGCTGGTGGCGGCGATGTGGTCCTCGTTGAACGCCGTGTTCAGGGACGACCCGCGGTGCCCGGAGGTGCCGAACGCGACGCGCTGCCCCGGCTCGGCGGGGTCCGGGTGCAGCGCGTAGTACGCGGTGACCAGTCGGGCTACGTCTACGAGATCCTCGGCACGGGCCTGTTCGCCCGCTCGCTCGTGTGGCATCTGCCCGCTCCTCCATGTCGACCGACTTCGCGTACGGCCCCATCTTTGCTCGTCAGAGGCGTGTTTCGCGAGTACACCCCCGCCGCCTGTGGAAAACCCGGGCCCGCGCTGTCCGTCAGTACCGGTGGCGCCGGTCGAGCTGCTTGAGCACCGCGCCCGCCATGGCCGCCTCGCCCTTCGCGTTGGGGTGCGCGGGAGCCGCCGGGGACGCGGGCTGCAGCGGCTCGATCCAGCGGTCGGCGGGCGCCTTGCACATGTCGTGGCCGACGGTCGGACCGTAGGTGTCGACGTACTCCGCGCCGTTGAGCGCGGCGACCAGACGGAGCATCAGGTTGAGGTGCTTGCCGGTGTCCCGGAGGTACGGGAAGTCCTTCGCGGCGAACGGCACCGAGGGGTAGCAGCCGCTGCCGTCGTCGGGCAGGAGGTCCGGGTAGCCGACGACGAGCACGCGCGCGTGCGGTGCCTTCTTGTGGACCGCGCGCAGCACCTTGGTCACCTTCGGCGCGGTGTTGAGGATGTTCAGCGCCAACTGGTCGACGCCGGAGGAATTGTAGTAGCGCTGGCAGGGGTTGCCCGCCAGGTCCGTGGCGCTGAGCTTGACGCAGGTACCGATGATGGTGCTGAACCCGATGTCGTTGCCGCCGATCTGGACGGTCACCAGGTCCGTGTCCCGCTGCACGGCGTCCAGTTGGGGCGGGTTGGTGCCCTGCGCCTGCCACATCTCCGCGGTCGTCGCCCCACTGCAGCTCACGTCCGTGAGCACGGTCCCTCTCTGGTCCGCCGTCACCACCGAGGGGTAATTGTGGTCGGAGCGGGCGCAGTTGGCGTCCACCTGGGTCGGTATGTACGGGCCCGACGTGTAGGAGTCCCCGAGCGCCACGTACTGCGTGGTGCGGTCGTGGCCGTGTCCCGAGTCGTGCGCCGCCGCGGGCGCCGCGGACGCGACGACGAGGGCGCAGCCGCTGACCGCCGCCGCGACCGCCACGGCCCTGCCGCGGTGGTGCGCCGACGCGGCCGGATGCGTCTCACGGTTCATGGAGTTCCTCCCCCAGGTAGGAGACGCGCGACGGACCGGGCCCGACGTGGTCGTCTCTCCTTCAACTGGCCTTGTATACCGGTCGGTAGCCCGGCGTGCCAGAGGTCGGAAGGGAGGAGTTCGCTGCCCCCAGGGGCAAGGCGCGCCGAAATGGTTCGGCCGGTTCGGTGGCCGGTTCCCGGCGCCACGCACATGGACCGTCTCCGCCGGGTATCTCTACGGCAGGCGCCAACGCGCTTGGGGGTGGGGGGAGTTGGCCCTGTTGACGCAGAGGTTGCGGAGGCACGAGAAACGCGCGTCGCGCCGTTCGCGGCGACGCGAGACGATCAGCGCGCTGCGCGCCCAGGGACGCTACGGTCCCGGACTGCGCGAGGTGCTGCCCGCGCTGGTGGTCGTGGCCGTCGTCGTGTGCGGGATCGTGGCCGGCCTCGCCGTGGCGTACCGCGCCCTCGGCACCGGCGCGCTCGTCGGCGGACTTGCGCTGCTCGGCGTGATCGCCGCGGCCGCGGTCGTGCACCACCGCCCACTGGCCCGTCGCCGCCTCGGTTTCTACACGCCCGAGGAGATCGCCGACCTGGACGTGGAGGGCCTCGCGCTGGCCGTGTCCCGGATGCTGCGCCGCGACGGCTGGCGGGCGCTCGCCCGACCCGACGCGCTGGGCCGGCCCCGGGTGCGGGCCCGCGACCGGCGCGGTCGCCATCTGGAGGTGGCCTTCCGGCCCGTCGCCGAACCGCTGCCCGACGAGGAGGCACCGACGCGCTCGGGCCGCACGGCCGGCTCCGGTCCGCACCTGCGCCTCGTGGTCCACCGGGGGACCTTCAGCAGTCGTGATGTGCAGTGGGCGCGCCGTCAGGGCTGCGTGCAGCTCATCGACGGCACACGATTACGGCGCTGGGCCCACGGCACTCCGCTGCACCGGCTGACCGACGTCCCGTGAAACGCGGAACGAGCCGCGGGCACGACACCTGCGGCTCGTTCACGGTACGGCCGCTCAGCCCTCGCAGTGGTTGCCCACCGCCGGGTTCAGCAGACCGATCACGTTGATCGTGTTGCCGCACACATTGAGGTCCAGGTCGATGGGGATCTGGACGACGTTTCCGGAGAGCACGCCCGGGCTGTCGACGGCGACGCCGACGGGGTCGGGGTCAGCGCTCGCCGTACCGGCGCACAGCAGCAGTGCCGCACCCGCCAGACCCACCGCGGCCGTCAGACGCTTCCTCATGGAGAACTCCTGTCATTCGGAGGGGCATGTCCCTCCACGCTGACGGTGCTCCCGGGGGTGACGACACTCTTCGGCGTCCGAACGGGTGGTGGCCGTCCCTCCGGGCCGCCCGCTCAGTCCGTCAGTCCGGCGGCGACCGTCGCCCCGAGTTCCCAGCAGGCCTCGGTGCCCGCCCTGTCGGGTTCGCCGGTGAGCGTCACCGGCTCCGCGACCCGCCGCCAGCCAAGCCCGGTCGTGATCGCCTCGATGCCGCGCACGGCTCCCGTCACGTCGTTGCCGCCGTGCACGTAGTACCCGAAGGGCCTGCCGCGCGTCTCGTCCAGGCACGGGTAGTAGATCTGGTCGAAGAAGTGCTTCAGCGCGCCGGACATGTAGCCGAGGTTCGCGGGCGTACCGAGCAGATACCCGTCGGCGGCCAGCACGTCGGACGCGGTCGTGGACAGGGCGGCACGCCGTACGACCTGTACGTTCTCGATCTCTGGTGTCGTGGCTCCGGAGACGACGGCTTCGAACATCGCCTGGCAGTTGGGCGAGGGGGTGTGATGGACGATCAGGAGGGTGGGCACGGGGTGAACTTACTCGTCGGCCGGATACGTCTTGGTCACCTTGCCCTGGGGGGTGGCTTCCAGGTAGCCGCTCGACCCGTACTCGTCACTCAGGTAGACGGACATGTTCGCGGGCTCGTCGAAGGTCTTCCACGGGCCCTCGACCAACAGGTAACGGGACGTCGGATTCTTCACGTTGAGCACTTTCCCCGCGCGGGTGAGCAACTCGGGGACGGCGTCCCAGTCGAACTTCCCCAGGTCCACCGGCTCATACCCGTCCATCAGCTTGTCCTTGATGATCCCCTCCTCCACACCGCCGCCGACACGGTAGGTGTACGAGTCGAACTTGGTGTTGCTGCCCTTGACCATCACATCCGCCAGGACGTAGTCGGGATAGACGCTCAGGTTGCCGAAACTGTCCCGTCCCGACTTCTGCTCGATGGCCTTGATCGCGGTGCGGATGCCGCTCGGGGTAAGCAGGTCGGTGGTCTTCGTGGACGTGCCACCGGAGGAGGTGGGCGTGGAAGTGGGCGAGGTCTGCTGCGTCTTCCCACCAGTTCCCGGCGACGCCGCCGAACCATTGCCGTTGTTGTCGTTCCCGCCCGGCAGCACCTTCCAGGCAAGCGTCCCGATCAGCAGTACGCCCACCACGCTGGAGGCGACCGCGACGCCCGGTCGCCCGCGTCGCCGTACCGCCTGCATGTTGTCGGTGGTCGGCAGCACCGGCGGAGCCGGGGGTGCCAGCGGGTACGACGTGGTCTCGGGCCCGTGGGCCACCGGCTGGGCCGCCGCCGTCGCCAGCATCCGGCCCACCGTCCCCGCGTCCGGCCGCGCCTCGGGATCGCGGACCAGGACGCAGGACAGCATGGGCGTCAGCGCCCCGGCCCGCACCGGTGGCGGGACCTCCTCCTGGAGTACGGCGGCGAGCGTGGCCAGGGTCGTACCGCGCCGGAGCGGGTGGTGGCCCTCGACGGCGACGTAGAGCATCATCGCCAGCGACCACAGGTCGGCGGCGGGGCCGCCGCTGTGGCCGGAGACGCGTTCCGGGGCCATGTAGTCGGGGGTGCCGATGATGGAGCCGGTGGCGGTGAGGGCCGTGGCGTCGCGGATCGCGGCGATGCCGAAGTCGGTGAGGACGGGGCGGCCGTCGGTGCGCAGCAGGACGTTGGCGGGTTTCACGTCGCGGTGCTGGACGCCTGCCTGGTGTGCCGCGTTGAGGGCGTCGAGGACTCCGGAGCCGAGCCGGGCTGCTTCCGCCGGTTCCATCGGTCCCCGCTCCAACCGGTCGGCCAGTGAACCGCCTTGGACGAGTTCCATGACGAGCCAGGGGTAGGTGCCCTCGCCGCCGTCGACGATGTGATGGATCGTCACCACGTTCGGGTGCTCGACCCGGGCCAGGGCGCGTGCCTCGCGCAGGACCCGCTGGCGGAGCATCTCCGCCGCGCCGGAGTCGTACTCGGCGAGGTCGAGGTCCGGCGGCCGGACCTCCTTGACGGCGACATAGCGGTGCAGCAGCAGGTCGCGGGCGCGCCACACCGTGCCCATGCCTCCGCCGCCGAGCCGTGATTCGAGCTCGAAGCGGCCGTCGACGACCCGTCTGTCGGTCTCCCCCTCGTTCATGCGGAGGAGCTTATGTGACGAACGTGCACTCCTGTGCTTCGAGTTCGGAGGATGAGAAACGTCCGGGCCGACCCATGTGGGCCGACCCGGACGTCAGGTGGTGCGGACTGCTCAGATCAGGTCGAAGCGGTCCAGGTTGGAGACCTTGACCCACGCGTCGACGAAGTCCTTCACGAACTTCTCCTTCGCGTCGTCGCTCGCGTAGACCTCGGCGAGCGCGCGGAGTTCGGAGTTCGAGCCGAAGACCAGGTCGGCACGGGTGCCGGTCCACTTGACCGCGCCGGAGGCGTCACGGGCCTCGAAGGTCTGCTGGTCCGAGGAGGTCGAGGACCAGGTGGTGCCCAGGTCCAGCAGGTTGACGAAGAAGTCGTTCGTCAGCGTGCCGACCCTGTCGGTGAGGACACCGTGGGTGGACTGGCCCTGGTTGGCGCCCAGGACGCGCAGGCCGCCGACGAGGACGGTCAGCTCGGGGGCGGTCAGCGTGAGCAGGTTCGCCCGGTCGAGCAGCAGGTACTCGGCGGGGAGGCGGTTGCCCTTGCCGAGGTAGTTGCGGAAGCCGTCGGAGGTCGGCTCCAGCGCGGCGAACGACTCTACGTCGGTGTGCTCCTCGGTCGCGTCGACACGGCCCGGCGTGAAGGGGACCTCCACGTCGACGCCGCCGTCCTTGGCGGCCTTCTCGACCGCGGCGGCACCGCCGAGGACGATCAGGTCGGCGAGAGAGACCTTCTTGGCGCCGGAGTTGAACTCCTGCTGGATGCCTTCGAGGACCCGCAGCACCTGAGCGAGCTGGTCGGGGTCGTTGGCTTCCCAGCCGCGCTGCGGCTCCAGGCGGATGCGGGCGCCGTTGGCGCCGCCGCGCTTGTCGCTGCCCCGGTGGGTGGAGGCGGACGCCCACGCGGTGGACACGAGCTGCGAGACGGTCAGGCCGGAGGCGAGGAGCTTCGCCTTGAGGGCCGTGATGTCGGCGGCGTCGATGGTCTCGCCCTCGGCCTGCGGCAGCGGGTCCTGCCACAGCAGGGTCTCGGACGGGACCTCAGGGCCGAGGTACAGGGACTTCGGGCCCAGGTCGCGGTGGGTCAGCTTGTACCAGGCGCGGGCGAAGGCGTCCGCGAACTCGGCCGGGTTCTCGTGGAAGCGCTTGGAGATCTCACCGTAGATCGGGTCGAAGCGCAGCGAGAGGTCGGTGGTGAGCATCGTGGGGAGCTTCTTGGCGTCGCTGTGGGCGTCGGGGATGATCGCCTCGGCGTCCTTGGCCACCCACTGGTTGGCGCCGGCGGGGCTCTGGGTGAGCTCCCACTCGTAGCCGAAGAGGATGTCGAAGAAGTCGTTGCTCCACTGGGTGGGCTTGGTGGTCCAGGTGACCTCAAGACCGGAGGTGATGGCGTCGCCGCCCTTGCCGGTGCCGTAGGTGGACTTCCAGCCGAGGCCCTGCTGCTCCAGCGGGGCGGCCTCGGGGTCGTCGCCGACCGACTCGGCCGGGCCGGCGCCGTGGGTCTTGCCGAAGGTGTGGCCACCGGCGATGAGGGCGACGGTCTCCTCGTCGTTCATCGCCATGCGGCGGAAGGTCTCGCGGATGTCGCGGGCCGCGGCCAGCGGGTCCGGGTTGCCGTTGGGGCCCTCGGGGTTGACGTAGATGAGGCCCATCTGGACGGCGCCGAGCGGGTTCTCCAGCTCACGGTCGCCGGTGTAGCGCTGGTCGTCGAGCCAGGTGGTCTCGGGACCCCAGTAGACGTCCTCGTCGGCCTCCCAGACATCGGCGCGGCCGCCGCCGAAGCCGAAGGTCTCGAAGCCCATGGTCTCCAGCGCGACGTTGCCGGTGAGGATCATGAGGTCGGCCCAGGAGATGGACTGGCCGTACTTCTTCTTGACCGGCCACAGCAGACGGCGGGCCTTGTCGAGGTTGCCGTTGTCCGGCCAGCTGTTGAGCGGAGCGAAGCGCTGCTGGCCGCGGCCGCCACCGCCGCGGCCGTCGCTGATGCGGTAGGTGCCGGCGCTGTGCCAGGCCATACGGATCATCAGCGGGCCGTAGTTGCCGAAGTCCGCCGGCCACCAGTCCTGCGAGGTGGTCAGCACCTCGGCGATGTCCTGTTTGACGGCCGCGAGGTCGAGGGCCTCGAAGGCCGCGGCGTAGTCGAAGTCCGCGCCGAGCGGGTTCGCGACCACCGGGTCCTTGGCGAGGATCTTCAGGTTGAGGCGCTCGGGCCACCACTGACGGTTACCGCCGCCCTGGGTCGGGTGCGGGGCGCGCCCGTGCGCGACGGGGCAGCCCCCGGCGTCCTCCGACTTCGCGTCCGTGACGATTGCGTCGTGGTTCTCAGACATGGGAATCCTTCCAAACGGGGTGGATCACGTGACTCAGGAACTGGGGGCGGCGGTACAGGCGGGGCACAGACCCCAGTAGATGACCTCGGCCTCGTCGATCGAGAAGCCGTGGTCGTCGGAGGCGGTCAGGCAGGGTGCCTCGCCGACCGCGCAGTCGACGTCGGCGACCGAACCGCACGACCTGCACATGAGGTGGTGGTGGTTGTCGCCGACGCGTCCTTCGAAGCGGGCGGGACTGCCTGCCGGTTCGATACGGCGTATGAGTCCTGCCGAGGTCAGCGCGTGGAGGGCGTCGTAGACAGCCTGGAGCGATATGTGTCCTACGCGGTCACGGACCCCGGAGGCGACGGCCTCGACATCGAGGTGGTCACCGCGGCGAACGGTCTCCAGCAGCGCGACGCGGGCTGCCGTCACCCGCAGGCCGGCACCGCGCAGCTCCTCGGCGGTGGTCGGAGGCGGGGAAGCGGTCATGGCGCTCAACCTACAGCCATAAACACGAGTGATTCAAGAAAACAAACGGTTCAAGTTTGATGTCGTGTCGGGATGGGAGATGTGGAGCGGTCCCAGGTGGTGGCGGAGACCCCACGGTCCCGCAATGACGCCTTGCGAACTTTGCCGGTCTCGGTGAGCGGGAGTTCACGGACGGTGTCGAGGTAGCGGGGCACCGCGAACGGGGGCAGCTCCTCCGCGCAGTGCCGTACGAGGTCCCGGAGGTCCAGTACCTGTCCGGGCGCGGGGACCACCGCGGCCATGACCTCGTCCTCGGCCAGCTCCGAGGGGACGGGGAAGGCCGCCGCGTCGGCGACCGCCGGGTGCGCGCGGACGGCGGACTCCACCTCGTGCGAGGAGATGTTCTCGCCGCGCCGCCGGATGACGTCCTTGATCCGGTCGACGAACCGGAACCACCCGTCGGGCTCGCGCACCACCCGGTCGCCGGTGCGCCGCCACTCGGTGGGACCGGGTTCGGGCTCCCCCAAGCAGCCGGTGCAGAAGGCGAATCGGTGTGCGCTGCGGACGGTCTCGATCAGGTCGGTGGGCGGGTCGTAGGAGCCGACGTGCTGGAGGAACACGTCGGTCACTCCCGAGGCGCGCAGGTGCGCAGCCGTTCGGTGATCTGGGCGGCCGTGCCGAAGAGGCAGAACTCCTCGGCGAAGCGGACGGCCGCCTCGTCGCTGGTCCCAGCTGAGCAGATCTCCACGGCCGCGTCCCAGTCCTCGGCGTGCACGAGGTCCGGGTAGACGCCCTCGACCGTCGCGGGGACGTCCACGTGGATGCCCGCGAGGGCGAGGAAGGACGCGCCGCCGTTCTGGGCGATCGAGGCGCAGATCGGTTTGATCAGGCGGGCGTCGGCCTCGATGTCGTCGGTCACCTCGCAGAACGCGGACACGGTCACCGGGAGTTTCCCGGCGCTCCGGCCGGCCGCCTCGGCGCCCTCCCGGACCCGGGCCGTGGCGGCGGCCAGGGTGCGCGGTGAAACACCGCTGAGCAGGATGACGCCGTCGGCGATCTCCCCGGCAAGGCGCAGGTTGCGGGGTCCGCTGGCCGCCAGGTGCAGCGGAACGGACGGCTGCGGGTCGCGCAACCGGGAACGGACCTTGCCCTCGAAGTCCCACTCCTGCCCGTCCAGCAGGGCGCACAGCATGGTCAGCCCCTCGCGCAGTGCCGCCGAGCCGGTCTGCGGCGGGCCCACGGGTCCCACGGAGCTGTTGCCCACGCCGAGGCCGAGGGTGAACCTGCCGGGCGCGAGTTCGGCGACGCTGCGCGCGGCCGACGCCACGACGGACGGATGCCGGGTGGCGAGGTTGGTGACGGCGGTGCCGAGGCCGATCCGCTCGGTGGCGAAGGCCATAGCGGTGAGGGTGGTGAACACGTCCCGCCACAGCAACTGCGAGTCGGGGAAGCACACTTGGTCGAAGCCGAGCTCCTCGGCCCGCCGGGCGGTCCGGGCCACCCGGTCCGCCCGGTCACAGGGCGGGACGCGCACGCCGATCCGAGGCGGTTCCCCGCCGGCGCCCACCGGGTCGACGCCCACCGGTATGTCGCAGTTCATGAACAGGACCCCAGAGACGAGCGAGGGGCCGCCGAACAGCAGCGGTCCGCTCAGCGATCCGCTGCCGGATTATGCGCCGGCGCTGCTGAATGCGATGACCGCGATCGGTTGGACGCACTCGGCGGGCGGGGGCAGAGTGGGCGCGGTGAACCACATCGCAGATCCGGGGCGCTACGACAGCACGATGCGCTACCGCCGCACGGGCCGCTCGGGGCTCGACCTGCCTCTTCTGTCGCTGGGCTACTGGCACAACTTCGGTGACGACCGGCCGTTCGAGACCCAGCGCGAGATCGCGCTGCGCGCCTTCGACCTCGGCATCACCCACCACGACCTGGCGAACAACTACGGCCCGCCCTACGGCGCCGCCGAGCAGAACTTCGGTCGGCTGCTGAAGCAGGACCTCGCGCCGTACCGGGACGAGCTGATCGTCTCCACCAAGGCCGGCTGGGACATGTGGCCCGGCCCCTACGGCCAGGGCGGCGGCTCCCGCAAGTACGTGCTGGCCTCCCTCGACCAGTCCCTCAAGCGGACCGGCCTCGACTACGTGGACATCTTCTACTCCCACCGCCTCGACGCCGGCACCCCGCTCGAAGAGACCATGGGCGCGCTGGACACCGCCGTCCGCCAGGGCAAGGCCCTCTACGTCGGCATCTCGTCCTACGACGCCGAGCGGTCCCGTGAGGCCGCCGCGATCCTCCGCGACCTGGGCACTCCGCTGCTCATCCACCAGCCGTCGTACAGCATGCTCAACCGGTGGATCGAGACCGACGGGCTGCTCGACGCCGCTCAGGACGAGGGCTTCGGCGTCATCGGTTTCACGGCGCTGGCGCAGGGGCTGCTGACCGGGCGCTACCTGGACGGCGTTCCGGAGGGCTCGCGGGCCGCGCAGGGCACGTCGTTCGACGCGGGCTGGCTGACCGAGGACATGGTGCGCCGGCTGCGCGCGCTCAACGACATCGCGGCCAAGCGCGGTCAGACCCTGGCGCAGATGGCACTCGCCTGGGCGCTGCGCGACGAGCGGGTCACCTCGCTGGTCATCGGCGCCTCGCGCGCGGAGCAGCTCGAACAGAACGTGGCCGCGCTGGACAACCTGGACTTCAGCGACGAGGAGCTGGCCGAGATCGACTCGCACGCCGTGGACGGCGGGGTGGATCTGTGGCGGGACGCGCGGACTGGGAAACTCGGGTGAACCTCAAGGTGCCGGCCGCGGTGGCCGGCACCTTCCAGGACACCGCGGAGGCACGACGTACATGACAGTTGACGGCTCGGTCGAGCACCTGGACGGCACCAGCGGCGGCGAGACCGCCCCGACCACGCAGGCGGTGCTGGAGTCCCTGACTCCCAGCGCGACCTTCCTCGTCGTCACCGTGGAGCCCGGCGGCGAGGAGTCGGTGCGCCAACTCCTCGGGGATCTGGGCGGGTTGATCCGGTCCATCGGGTTCCGCGCGCCGGACGGGCGGCTCAGCTGTGTGACCGGCATCGGGTCGGAGGCGTGGGACCGGCTGTTCGACGGTCCGCGCCCCGCCGAACTGCACCCGTTCCGCGAACTCACCGGCGAGCGTCACACCGCCGTCTCCACCCCGGGCGACCTGCTGTTCCACATCAAGGCCGTACGGGCCGACCTGTGCTTCGAGCTGGTCACCGAGATCATGGGCCGGCTCGGCGGCGCGGTCTCCGTGCGCGACGAGGTGTCGGGGTTCCAGTACTTCGACGTACGGGATCTGCTGGGCTTCGTCGACGGCACGGAGAACCCCGTCGGGGAGGCGGCCCGTCAGGCCGTGGTGGTCGGTGGCGAGGACCCGGAGTTCGCGGGCGGCAGCTATGTGATCGTGCAGAAGTACGTCCACGACATGGCGGCCTGGAACGCGTTGACGGTGGAGCAGCAGGAACGGGCCGTCGGGCGCACGAAGTTGACCAACATGGAGATGGACGACGAGGTCAAACCTGCCGACTCGCACATCGCCCTCAACGTCATCACGGGCCCGGACGGCACCGAGCGGAAGATCCTGCGCGACAACATGCCGTTCGGCAGCGCGGCCCAGGGCGAGTTCGGCACCTACTTCATCGGGTACGCCCGCACGCCCTCGGTCACCGAGCAGATGCTGCGCAACATGTTCCTGGGCACCGACTCCGCCTCCCACGACCGCATCCTGGACTTCTCCACGGCCGTCACCGGGAGTCTCTTCTTCGTCCCCTCGGCGGACTTCCTGGACGACCTGCCCGCTTCCCCGGGGCAGGCAACTTAAGTGAATGGTTAACCAGCCGTTGACACCCCTGTCCGCCGGGCGCCCAATGAGGCCCGGACGCGGCGTCCGGCCGACCGGTCAACTGCCGTGCAGGACAGGGGGATTGCGGTATGCAGGTTCCCGCTCCGTTCGAGTACCAGCGGGTCGGCAGCGTGGGCGAGGCGGTCGCGCTGCTCGACCGGCTGGGCGACACGGCACGCCTGGTGGCCGGCGGGCACAGTCTGATCCCGATGATGAAGTTGCGGCTGGCCAACTTCGAGTACCTGATCGACATCAACGACCTGCACGACGAACTGGGTTACGTCCGGGTCGAACCCGGGCTGATCCGCATCGGCGCGATGACCCGGCACCGCGAGCTGCTGGAGTCGGACGAACTCGCCGCCGCCTTCCCGGTGTTCCGTGACGCCGAGCGCGTCATCGCCGACCCCGTGGTGCGCAACCGGGGCACGCTCGGCGGCTCCCTGTGCCAGGCGGATCCGTCCGAGGACCTGTCAGCCGTGTGCACGACGCTCGACGCGAGCTGCGTGATCCAGGGCAGGGACGGCGAACGGGTGGTGTCCATGGAGGACTTCCACCGGGGACCGTACGAGACCGCCGTCGGCGACGCCGAGATCCTCACCGAGGTCCGCTTCCCGGTCCGGCCGAACGGCTCCAGCGCGTACGAGAAGGTGGAGCGCCGGGCCGGTGACTGGGCGGTGGTGTCCGCCGGTGCCGCGGTATGGCTGGACGGCAACGGGCTGATCGCCGACGCCCGGGTGGGACTCGCCGCCGTGGGACCCAACACCGCCGGGATCCCCGGCATCGCCGACGCCCTGCGCGGCCGGCGGCCGACCGAAGAACTGTACGGACAGGCCGGGGATATCGCCGCCGAGGCCTGCTCCCCCGTGACCGACCGGCGCGGCAGCGCCGAGTACAAGCGCCATCTGGCACGGGAGTTGACCGTGCGCGTGCTGCGTCGGTCCGTGGCCCGCATCGACGAACAGGAGGTGTGATCGTGCAGGTCAGCATGGTCGTCAACGGCGAAGAGGTCACCCGGGAGATAGAGGGGCGGCTGCTACTGGTCCACTTCCTGCGCGACCACCTCCGGCTGACCGGCACCCACTGGGGGTGCGACACCAGCAACTGCGGTACGTGCGTGGTGTGGTTGGACGGCGAACCGGTCAAGTCCTGCACCGTACTGGCCGCGATGGCGGGCGGCCACGAGGTGCGCACCGTGGAAGGACTTGAACAGAACGGTGAACTCGACCCGGTGCAGCGCGGGTTCGTCGAGTGCCACGGCCTGCAGTGCGGCTTCTGCACCCCCGGCATGATGATGACCGCGCGTGCGCTGCTGGACCGCAACCCCGACCCCTCCGACACGGAGATCCGGGAGGCGATCTCCGGGCAGATCTGCCGCTGCACCGGCTACGCGACCATCGTCCGCTCGATCCGGTGGGCGGCGGCCGAGGAGGCGGGCACCCGAACTTCCCTGGAAACACAGGCCACTTCGGCTTCGGCTTCGGCTTCGGCTTCGGCTTCGGCTTCGGCTTCGGCTTCGGC
>NZ_JBSFKO010000034.1:65537-116340 GCF_053598575.1 Streptomyces sp. NPDC001100 | reverse complement strand
GATGGTCGCGGCCCTGCGCAACCAGTTCGGCGGCCACGCCGTCGAGACCAAGTAGTCCACAGATCCACAGGCCCCGGCCCGTGGATCCACAACCTGGGGGAGGTCGGTGAACGACCATGCACGTCACGCATCTGTCGCTGGCCGACTTCCGCTCGTACGCCGGGGTCGACGTTCCGCTCGACCCCGGCGTCACCGCGTTCGTGGGCCCCAACGGGCAGGGCAAGACCAACCTCGTCGAGGCGATCGGCTATCTCGCCACCCTGGGCAGCCACCGCGTCTCCTCCGACGCCCCGCTGGTCCGCGTGGGCGCCGAACGCGCGATCATCCGGGCGCAGGTCCGACAGGGCGAGCGGCAGCAGCTGGTCGAGCTGGAGCTGAACCCCGGCCGCGCCAACCGCGCCCGCATCAACAGGTCCTCGCAGGTCAGGCCCCGGGACGTGCTGGGCATCGTACGGACCGTGCTGTTCGCGCCCGAGGACCTCGCCCTGGTGAAGGGCGACCCGGGCGAGCGGCGCCGCTTCCTGGACGAGCTGATCACCGCCCGCTCCCCGCGCATGGCCGGCGTCCGCTCCGACTACGAGCGGGTGCTCAAGCAGCGCAACACCCTGCTGAAGTCGGCCGCGTTGGCGCGGCGGCACGGCGGGCGCTCGATGGACCTGTCCACGCTCGACGTGTGGGACCAGCATCTCGCGCGCGTGGGCGCCGAGTTGCTCGCCCAGCGGCTCGATCTGATCGCCGCGGTGCAGCCCCTCGCGGACAAGGCGTACGAGCAACTGGCGCCCGGCGGCGGCCCGGTGGCGCTGGAGTACAAGCCGTCGGCGCCCGGTGAGGCGCACACCCGCGAGGACCTCTACGAGCAGCTGATGGCGGCGATCGCGGAGGCGCGCAAGCAGGAGATCGAGCGAGGCGTCACCCTCGTAGGACCCCATCGGGACGATTTGATTCTCAAACTCGGTCAGATGCCCGCCAAGGGGTACGCCTCGCACGGGGAGTCCTGGTCGTACGCGCTGGCGCTGCGGCTCGCGTCGTACGACCTGCTCAGGGCCGAGGGCAATGAGCCGGTGCTCGTGCTCGACGACGTGTTCGCCGAGCTGGACACGCGCCGCCGGGAGCGGCTTGCCGAGCTGGTGGCGCCCGGCGAGCAGGTACTGGTGACGGCGGCGGTCGACGACGACGTACCGCATGTGCTGGCGGGGACGCGGTACAGCGTGGCGGAGGGGGCGGTGGAGCGCGTATGAGCACGAATGAGCCCGCCCCGCGCCCCGAGCGCCCCGCGGCCGGGGAACCCGCACCCAAGAAGGTCGCCGAACCCTCCGGCGTCGACCTCGCGCGCGTGGCGCTGCGCGCGGCGAAGGAACAGGCACGCGCGCGTGGGGACGCGGCGCAGCAGAAGAAGCAGGCGCGGCGCGGGGGCCTGCGCTCCGGCGCGCGCGCCGACGGCCGCGACCCGATGGCACTCGGCGCTGCGATCAACCGGCTGCTGAACGAACGCGGCTGGGAGACGCCGGCCGCGGTGGGCGGTGTGATGGGCCGCTGGCCGCAGATCGTCGGCGATGACCTGGCCAAGCACTGCGTACCGGAGAAGTACGACGAGGACGAGCGGGTGCTGGTCGTGCAGTGCGACTCCACGGCCTGGGCGACCCAGCTGCGGCACCTCACGCCCACCCTGGTGGCCAGGCTCAACGAGGACCTGGGACACGGCACCGTACGGATGATCAAGGTGCTCAACCCTGGTGGACCGCCTCGCCGCTACGGCCCGCTGCGGGCTCCCGGGAGCACGGGTCCCGGCGACACCTATGGGTGACTGACATCACAGTGCGGGCCCGGGTCGGTGACCGGACGCGGTTGCGAACAGCGACCTGACCCAGGAGTAGCAAAGGGTTCATACCCGGAAGCGCTGAGTGCCGCTGTAAGCCTCTTTGAGCCCCGTTCCGCATATGGGGAGTCGGGAGAGACCGGTTGAGGGCGGCACATGAGGACTCAGGTACCGGCAAACCCCCATCACTGTCGGCGCTACCGGTAGACTGGAAGCAATCCCGCCCCACTTGTGGGACACACACCGAGCAACGCTGACTAAGGCTTACCAACGCAACACGCCGCAGCCGCTCCGGCCAACCGCCGGGAGCCTGGCTTGTGCTGTGCCAGAAAGGGCGCTTCGTGGCCGATTCCGGCAACCCCAACGAGAACATCCCGTCCACCGACGCCGGCGCCGACGGCGAGGCTCACTCCTCGAACGGCGAGGTCACCGCCTCGTACGACGCCAGCGCCATCACCGTCCTCGAGGGTCTGGACGCGGTCCGCAAGCGACCCGGTATGTACATCGGCTCGACCGGTGAGCGAGGCCTGCACCACCTGGTGCAGGAGGTCGTCGACAACTCCGTCGACGAGGCGCTGGCCGGCCACGCGGACACGATCGACGTCACGATCCTGCACGACGGCGGCGTGCGCGTCATCGACAACGGCCGCGGCATCCCGGTGGGCATCGTCCCGTCCGAGGGCAAGCCCGCCGTCGAGGTCGTGCTGACCGTGCTGCACGCGGGCGGCAAGTTCGGCGGCGGCGGCTACGCGGTCTCCGGCGGTCTGCACGGAGTGGGCGTCTCCGTAGTGAACGCGCTCTCCAGCAAGGTCGCCGTAGAGGTCAGGACCGACGGCTACCGCTGGACGCAGGACTACAAGCTGGGCGTCCCCACCGCCCCGCTCGCGCAGCACGAGGCCACGGACGAGACCGGCACCTCGGTCACCTTCTGGGCCGACCCGGACGTCTTCGAGACCACCGAGTACTCCTTCGAGACGCTGTCGCGGCGCTTCCAGGAGATGGCGTTCCTCAACAAGGGTTTGACGATCAAACTCACTGACGAGCGCGAGCTGGCGAAGGCCACGGCCGGTGCCGACGAGGCGGGTGCGGACGAGAAGGACGAGGTCAAGACCGTCACGTACCACTACGAGGGCGGCATCGTCGACTACGTGACGTACCTCAACTCCCGCAAGGGAGACGTGGTGCACCCGACCGTCATCGACCTGGAGGCGGAGGACAAGGACAAGAGCCTGTCCCTTGAGGTCGCGATGCAGTGGAACAGTGGTTACAGCGAGGGTGTGTACTCCTTCGCCAACATCATCCACACGCATGAGGGCGGTACGCACGAAGAGGGCTTCCGTGCCGCGCTGACGTCGCTGATCAACAAGTACGCGCGCGACAAGAAGCTGCTCCGCGAGAAGGACGACAACCTCACGGGCGACGACATCCGCGAGGGTCTGACCGCGATCATCTCGGTGAAGCTGGCCGAGCCGCAGTTCGAGGGCCAGACCAAGACCAAGCTCGGCAACACCGAGGCGAAGACCTTCGTACAGAAGGCGGTCTACGAGCACCTGAACGACTGGCTGGACCGCAACCCGAACGAGGCCTCGGACATCATCCGCAAGGGCATCCAGGCTGCCACCGCGCGCGTGGCGGCCCGCAAGGCGCGCGACCTCACCCGTCGCAAGGGTCTGCTGGAGACCGCGTCCCTGCCGGGCAAGCTGTCCGACTGCCAGTCGAACGATCCCACCAAGTGCGAGATCTTCATCGTCGAGGGTGACTCCGCCGGCGGCTCGGCCAAGTCCGGCCGGAACCCGCAGTACCAGGCGATCCTCCCGATCCGAGGCAAGATCCTCAACGTCGAGAAGGCCAGGATCGACAAGATCCTGCAGAACCAGGAGATCCAGGCACTGATCTCCGCCTTCGGCACCGGGGTCCACGAGGACTTCGACATCGCCAGGCTGCGGTATCACAAGATCATCCTGATGGCGGACGCCGACGTCGACGGTCAGCACATCTCCACCCTGCTGCTGACCTTCCTGTTCCGCTTCATGCGGCCGCTGGTCGAGGCCGGGCACGTGTTCCTGTCGCGCCCCCCGCTGTACAAGATCAAGTGGGGCCGCGACGACTTCGAGTACGCGTACTCGGACCGTGAGCGCGACGCCCTGATCGAGCTGGGCCGGCAGAACGGCAAGCGCATCAAGGAAGACTCGATCCAGCGCTTCAAGGGTCTCGGCGAGATGAACGCCGAGGAGCTGCGCATCACCACGATGGACCAGGAGCACCGCGTCCTCGGCCAGGTCACCCTGGACGACGCCGCGCAGGCCGACGACCTGTTCTCGGTCCTCATGGGCGAGGACGTCGAGGCGCGCCGCCAGTTCATCCAGCGCAACGCCAAGGACGTCCGCTTCCTCGACATCTGAGTCGGTCTCAGCTGACCGCATCAGGAAGGATCTTCACCAGCAATGGCCGACGAGAACACTCCCAGCACGCCTGAAGAGGGCGCGATCATCGCCCAGCGCGTCGAGCCCGTGGGGCTTGAGACGGAGATGCAGCGCTCGTATCTCGACTACGCGATGTCCGTCATCGTGTCGCGCGCCCTGCCCGACGTCCGCGACGGCCTCAAGCCCGTCCACCGCCGCGTCCTGTACGCCATGTACGACGGCGGCTACCGGCCCGAGAAGGGCTTCTACAAGTGCGCCCGCGTCGTCGGCGACGTCATGGGCAACTACCACCCGCACGGCGACTCCTCGATCTACGACGCGCTGGTCCGCCTCGCGCAGCCGTGGTCGATGCGGATGCCGCTGGTGGACTCCAACGGCAACTTCGGCTCCCCGGGCAACGACCCCGCCGCCGCCATGCGCTACACCGAGTGCAAACTGGCGCCGCTGTCCATGGAGATGGTCCGTGACATCGACGAGGAGACCGTCGACTTCACGGACAACTACGACGGCCGCTCCCAGGAGCCGACCGTCCTGCCGGCCCGCTTCCCGAACCTGCTGATCAACGGCTCGGCGGGCATCGCGGTCGGCATGGCCACCAACATCCCGCCGCACAACCTCCGTGAGGTCGCGGCGGGCGCCCAGTGGTGCCTGGAGAACCCCGAGGCCTCCCACGAGGAGCTCCTGGACGCGCTGATCGAGCGCATCAAGGGCCCTGACTTCCCGACCGGCGCGCTCGTCGTCGGCCGCAAGGGCATCGAGGAGGCGTACCGCACGGGCCGCGGCTCGATCACCATGCGCGCGGTCGTCGAGGTCGAGGAGATCCAGAACCGCCAGTGCCTGGTGGTCACGGAACTGCCGTACCAGACCAACCCCGACAACCTCGCGCAGAAGATCGCCGACCTGGTGAAGGACGGCAAGGTCGGCGGCATCGCCGACGTCCGCGACGAGACGTCGTCCCGTACCGGCCAGCGCCTCGTCATCGTCCTCAAGAGGGACGCGGTCGCCAAGGTCGTACTGAACAACCTCTACAAGCACACGGACCTCCAGTCGAACTTCAGCGCCAACATGCTGGCCCTGGTCGACGGTGTGCCGAGGACCCTCTCCCTGGACGCGTTCATCCGGCACTGGGTGGCGCACCAGATCGAGGTCATCGTCCGCCGCACGAAGTTCCGGCTGCGCAAGGCCGAGGAGCGGGCGCACATCCTGCGCGGCCTCCTGAAGGCCCTGGACGCCATCGACGAGGTCATCGCGCTGATCCGGCGCAGCGACACCGTCGAGATCGCGCGCACGGGCCTGATGGAGCTCCTGACGATCGACGAGATCCAGGCGAACGCCATCCTGGAGATGCAGCTCCGCCGGCTGGCCGCCCTGGAGCGCCAGAAGATCATCCAGGAGCACGACGAACTCCAGGCGAAGATCACCGAGTACAACGCGATCCTCGCCTCCCCGGTCCGCCAGCGCGGCATCGTCAGCGAGGAACTCGCCGCGATCGTCGAGAAGTACGGCGACGACCGCAAGACGATGCTGGTGCCCTTCGACGGTGACATGTCCATCGAGGACCTCATCGCCGAGGAGGACATCGTCGTCACCATCTCGCGCGGCGGCTACGTCAAGCGCACCAAGGCCGACGACTACCGCTCCCAGAAGCGCGGCGGCAAGGGCGTACGCGGCACGAAGCTCAAGGAAGACGACATCGTCGACCACTTCTTCGTGTCGACCACGCACCATTGGCTGCTGTTCTTCACCAACAAGGGTCGCGTCTACCGCGCGAAGGCGTACGAACTCCCGGACGCCGGCCGCGACGCGCGCGGGCAGCACGTCGCGAACCTGCTCGCCTTCCAGCCGGACGAGGCGATCGCGGAGATCCTCGCGATCCGCGACTACGAAGCGGCGCCCTACCTGGTCCTCGCGACCAAGGGCGGCTTGGTCAAGAAGACGCCTCTGAAGGATTACGATTCGCCCCGTTCCGGCGGTGTCATCGCGATCAACCTCCGTGAGACGGAGGACGGTTCCGACGACGAACTGATCGGTGCCGAACTCGTCTCGTCCGAGGACGATCTGCTGCTGATCAGCAAGAAGGCACAGTCGATCAGGTTCACCGCCACGGACGACGCCCTGCGCCCCATGGGGCGTGCCACCTCCGGTGTCAAGGGCATGAGTTTCCGCGAGGGCGACCAGCTTCTCTCGATGAATGTTGTTCGACCCGGTACGTTCGTGTTCACTGCCACAGACGGCGGGTACGCGAAGCGGACCGCTGTTGACGAGTACCGCGTCCAGGGTCGCGGCGGCCTGGGTATCAAGGCTGCCAAGATCGTCGAGGACCGCGGTTCTCTCGTCGGCGCGCTGGTGGTCGAGGAGTCCGACGAGATCCTCGCCATCACGCTGTCCGGCGGTGTGATTCGTACGCGAGTCAACGAGGTCAGGGAGACGGGCCGTGACACCATGGGCGTCCAACTGATCAACCTGGGCAAGCGCGATGCCGTCGTCGGTATCGCTCGTAACGCCGAGGCGGGATCCGAGGCGGAGGAAGTCGTCGGCGACGAAGCCGTCGACGAGACCACCGAGGGTGTCGCGACCACCGGCACGGACGAGGGTGACGCACCCTCGGTCGAGTAGCACGAGGAGAGAGTCATCGTGAGCGGAGCCACGGGCGCCGGATCGACCGGTACGGACACGGACGGCGGCGGCCGTGGCTCCGCCGCGAACGCGACAGATCCGCACACGACCCAACTGCGTGCGATCGACGTGAAGAAGGCCGACTCGAACGCGCCCGACACACATGGATCCCAGGGATCCCAGGGGGGAACTGTGACGGACACCCGAGGTCCGGGCACTCAGCAGCAGCAGCAGTCGGCCGGGGCGGGCCCGGCCGCGGCCGGCGCGAAGCCTCCGGCCCAGCCGGCGGCACCGCCCGCGCCGCCGGCGGGTGCGCCGCACGGCTCTCCGCTGCCGGGCTCACCGCTCCCCGGTGAGCGCCAGCCGCAGCAGGCGGCGGGGCCGTACCACCCGCCGCAGGCCTACCCCACGCAGGGGCCAGCCGCCGCCCAGAGCGGTGCCGTACGGCGTCCGCGCACGGGCGCGCGCACCGCGCCCCGCACCCGCAAGGCGCGCCTGCGGGTGGCCAAGGCCGACCCGTGGTCGGTGATGAAGGTCAGCTTCCTGCTCTCCATCGCGCTGGGCATCTGCACGGTCGTGGCGTCCGCGGTGCTGTGGATGGTCATGGACGCGATGGGGGTCTTCTCGACGGTCGGCGGCACGATCTCGGAGGCGACCGGCTCGAACGAGTCGAACGGCTTCGACCTCCAGTCCTTCCTGTCCCTCCCGCACGTCCTGACCTTCTCGGCGATCATCGCGGTCATCGACGTCGTCCTCGCCACGGCCCTCGCGACCCTCGGCGCGTTCATCTACAACCTCTCCGCCGGCTTCGTCGGCGGCATCGAGCTCACGCTCGCCGAGGACGAGTGAGCGTCGAGACGAGAAGCCGGACGAGAAGCCGGACGAGAACGCGGGTGTACGGGGGTTGAAACCTCCCCTGGCGGTCCTGTGACTATCGATTTTGGGACTGCCCATGTCGTGCGCTAATCTTCAGGAGTCAGCGCGCGGGACACACTCCGCACAGCGCGGCGGGGCTATAGCTCAGTTGGTTAGAGCGCATCCCTGATAAGGATGAGGCCACAGGTTCAAATCCTGTTAGCCCCACCAGCACGAAGACCCCCAACCGGTTGGTTGGGGGTCTTCGGCGTCTACGGCTGCTGAACCGCGGGTCAGGACCGCAGCCAGACGCGGCGGTGTCGGGCGACGGCGTAGACCTGCTCGATCTGCGTGGCCGTCAGGCCGCCGGTGAGGGGACCGAGCGCGGACACCTCGCGCTCCTGGTAGATCCGTACGGTGTACTGCGTCGCCGTGCGGTGCAGCGAGGTCACGCCGACGAAGACCAGGACCGGCTCCACCGGGACGGGGAAGCCGCAGTGCCGCTCCAACACGCCCTGGACGTAGGCCGCCTCCGCCCGGCTCGCCCTGGCGTAAGGGGCCGGCTGACCTCCGTTGACCTTGGCCATGGTGTCGCCCACCCAGACCGAGGCGCCCTGATGGCACTTGGTGTTGATGCTGAACACTCCGCCGGGGCCGATCAGCAAGTGGTCGATGTCACCACCGTTGCCCTTGGGCACGCCGTGCAGCACACGCCAGCCACGAGGGGAGAGCCGTGCCAACTCCCGGCCCACCCGCCGCTCCCCTTCGAGCCCGACATACCAGCTGTCCCACTCCGAGGGGCGTCTCAGCGCCCTCATCAAGAGCCGCTTGGCCGGCGACGGACCACGAGCGGCGATCGCCTCGATCAGGGCCGCACCGGGACGGTTCTCCGATAGATCGTCGGCGACGGTCGCTTCGGGCAGCACGGGGTGCCGGGCAGCCTCTCCAGGGCGTGCGGTGGGCGCAGGGCGAAGAGTCACCGAACTGCCGAGATGGTGCCGCAGCAGTGCCAGGGCCTCCCCCTGATACCGCTGTTCCTTGATCGTGACCATCTTCGTAGGCCGGTCCGCCCAGGCGACAGTGGTCCCGTCCGGCAGGTTCACGTAGAGCCGGTCCTTGCCGTGCCGCTTCCACGCTTTCACCGTGAGATCGCCCATTGGCCCGCCCCCGAATATGCGCCGTCCCCCCACACATGGCAGCAGCCGAGCAGGTGGCCAGCAAGAGCGCCGGGGCAACATGGCCGAGTAGTGGCGTGCGCGGAGCGGCCGCCCGACAGCAGTGAGACCCCCCGGCCACGACGGGCCGGGGGTCTTCAGGTTCTTCTCTGGAGCGTTGTACGCAAGTTCGCCGCTGTGTCAGAGATGTCGGGGCGGTGGGTGCGTGGTGAGGTGGCTTGTGACGGGGGTCAGCTCTGGAGGGGGGCCGCCAGGGGTGCCGTCTGCTCGGTGTGGGCGGGTTCGGCGGAGTCGGCGGTCTCCATGGCCTCGTCCGTGTCGGCCGGCGGGCGGTGGCGGCAGCTGGGGGACTTGCCGTGGGCCTCGGCGCGGATGCGCTGCTTCATCGTGGGGGGCAGGGACCTGGTGAAGGACCAGGGGGAGATCGTCGGTGCCGTCGGCTGTGTGATGGCGCTGGTGCCGGTCGCCCCGGACTGGGGCGTCGCCGCGGTGGCGGCCGTCGCGGTGATCGTGATGAGTCCGAGCGCGGTGCACAGAGCGATGAAGGCGGTGACGAAGGCGGTCCACAGCTTCATGACCTTGGTCTGGGTCATGGCCCCTCACTTTCAGGTTGGGCGATTTGCGTACTTTCCTCATGATGTGTATGGGGACCGTGAAGTGTGGGACCGGCGCCCGCGGCGCGTCGATGTTCTTATGAACACCACTCGGATGGGTGCAAGAGGCCTGAAAATGCAAGGAAAGCGTAGAAGTGGGACCAAATTAACGGTCCGTGGAGATGTGATCACCCTCCGATCGGAGCGGTTCCATCCGCTTCTACTGCGCTGTCCGGGGCGGGAGTTGGCCGCGGAGGCAGGTCACCGATCGGTATCGGTCGGTGTGTATAGTCGGGCGACAGAGGTCCCCTACGTCAAGGAAAGACGAGGTCGCGCGGTGAAGAAGCTTCTCCTGGTCGCACTGGCCGCCATCGGCGGGCTCCTCGTGTACCGCCAGATCCAGGCGGATCGCGCCGAGCAGGATCTGTGGACGGAGGCGACCGACTCCGTGCCCACGGGTTCGTGAGTACCGAGATCCAGTTCTGAGCACGCCCCGACCGCCTGGCGGTCGGGGCTTTGTGTTGCGCCGTCGCGCGAACGCGGTTACGGCCCCCACGACCCGGGCGTTTCGGACGCCCGCCCGCATTGCCGGGATGCCACGCGCGCGTGCGGGGCAGGATGGGCCACGTCCGGAGCAACGACGAGGGGTGGCGCGTGATGGGGCGGCGGCGTACGGCGTGGTGGCGGACGCGAGCACGGGGCGGCGGCCGTACGCCTGTTGCCCGGGCGGCCGTACGAACCGTGGGCGCGGCTGTACGACCCGTCGGTGCGGTCGGACGACCCGTCGGTGTCGTGCGACGTGTCGGAGTGGTGTTCGCCGTGCTGTGTGCCACCGCGGCCCTGGCCGGGCAGCCCGCCGGCGCCGCCGGGACGCCGGGCTCCTACGGCTACGACAAGGGCGACCGGACCGTCAACGGCGCGACCGGGCCGACCGGCGCCGTGGGCCTGAAATCGGGCGGGACGTACCGGAGTTCCCTCCCGAAGGGCGCCGTCCTCTACTACGGCCTCACTCTCGACGCCGTGTCCGACGTCTACGTCTCCGTCACCGCCGTGCCCCCGGCCGGCACCACGGTCGCCGCCACCGACGGGATCAGGGTGTCGCTGCAGAACGCCGCCGGCACCGGCTGCACCCACCAGAGCGCCACCTTCGGGGCCAGCAGGAGCCCGCACCCCGTGGCCGCCTGGGCCGCGAGGGAGACGGGCACGGCGCTGTGCAAGGGGGGCGGGCACTACTACGTACTCGTCGAACGTGTCGACGCGACGGGTTCCTCGTCGGACACCTGGGGGCTGGAACTCGCCGTGGTGTCGGAACCGCCGCTCGCCCGGGCGGGCACGTCCGACGCGCCCCAGGTCTGGAACTCCGCCTCGCCCGAGCCCGTCACGGGGGAGGCCCGGAGTCGTGCGGGCGGCTCGGGGTTCGCCGGGGCGGTCACCGTGGGACAGGGCGTGTGGCGGGGCGACATCGCACCCGGCGGGACCCTCTTCTACAAGGTGCCGGTCGACTGGGGCCAGCAGCTCTCCGTCACCGCCGACCTGGACGCCTCGGACGCCGGCAGCGGCTATGTGAGCCGCGCGCTGGACCTGGCGCTCTACAACCCCGTGCGCGCCTCCGTCGACGAGGCGGGCGTCGGCTATCAGGGCAGGGTGAGATCGGCCGCCCTCGAAGCCCTGCCGCCCGTCGAGTACCGCAACCGCTACTTCGTCGTCGACCACGAGAGCGGGATGCGCTTCGCCGGGTCGTACTACCTCGTCGTGCACCTCGCCGCGCAGGTGGCCGACGACTTCGGCCAGGGGCCGTTCCCGGTGACGCTGCGGGTGCGCGTCGCCGGGACGGCGCACGCGGGGCCCGGGTACGAGGGGCAGTCCGAACCCCGGAACGTCTTCGACGTCACCTCGCAGGACCGTGCGGCGGCCGTGACGGGGAGCGGCGGGGGAGGCGACACCGCGATGAAGGTGCTCGCAGTGGCCGGGATCGGCGCGGGCAGCGTGCTGTTGGCCATGCTCGCCGCGTGGACGGTGGCGGCCCGGCGCCGGGCCACGACGTAGCCGTCCCGTACTCCTTCCGACACCGGTCGGTCAGACGCGGGTCAGTGCCCAGAACCCCACGGCGTAGCAGGCCAGCGCCAGCAGCAGGACGGGTATCGCCACCTTCGCGGGCGGCCCGGGGCGACGCCGGGCGCGCCTGCCATGGTGCTGCGGAAACGGCGGCGCGGTAGGCGGAACCAGCGGGACCTGGGCGGTGTATGAAGCAGTAGAGGCTTCGGCGCGCGGCTGGGGGGAGGGCAGGACATGGGGGAGCTGTGGAGTCTGCGGGGGCGGCAGGTGGAAGCTGCCGGTGTCCGACATCGGGGTCGGGGTGGGCGTCGGCGTCGGGATCGGGCTCAGCGTCGAGGCGGACGGCCGGGAGATGTCCTGCCGCGGGTCGAAGAAGACGGAGCCCGCGGCGTCAGTACCCGCAGCTGCACCCGCACCTGTACCGGCACCGGTACCTGTACGCGCACCGCTCCCGAACCCCGTTCCGTGCGACGGAGTCGGCCCCGTGTCCACCCCGGAGGCCCGCTTCAGTGGGCCCTCGGGCGCGAACCCCGTTGGCAGCGGCCCCACTTGGTCGAAGATCTCGATCAGCTCGTCGTCGGGGCCGGGCTCCGGCAGGAGTTCCACGGCCGCCGCGAGCGCCTTACGCGCCCCCGTGGCCGTCCGGAAGCGAGCCTGTGGATCGGGCTGCAGCAGCGTCGCCACGACCTGCCACAGCGGCTCGGGAACGCCCTTGGGCGCCCCCGGGGTCCCGTGCTCGGCGAAGTACTGGATGAGCGCCTTGGAGTCGGGCTTGGCCCCCTCCAGCAGATACAGCGCCACCAGTCCTACGGCGAACAGGTCGGCGGGGAAGTCGGGTTCGGCGCCCATCATCTGCTCGGGCGCGAGATAACCCGGCGTGCCCACCACGAGGTCGGTCTCCGTCAGGCGTGCCTCGCCCAGCCGCATCGCGATGCCGAAGTCGGACAGGCGCAGCCGTGGACGGGCCGCGCCGGTGGCTTCGAGGAGCAGGTTGGCGGGCTTGATGTCACGGTGCACGACACCCTCCGCGTGCACCGCGGCGAGACCGGAGAGGAGCTGGTCGAGCAGCGTGCAGACGAACGCGGGGGGCAACGGGCCGTAGTCCCCGATGAGGTGGACCAGCGAACCGCCGGCCACCAGGTCCATGGTGAACAGGACCTTGTCGTCGTCGGCGGCCCAGCTGGCCGGTGCGAGCACATGGGGGTGGTCGATGCGCAGCGCCTGTTCCCGCACGAAGCGCAGCAGCGAGTGCGCGTCGCTCTGCTGCAGGACCTTGGCCGCTACATAGCGGCGCCGGCGGTGGTCCCAGGCACGCCAGACCGCGCCGACACCTCCGCGCCCGATCGGGTCGACCAGTTCGTACCGGCCGGCGAAGACCTCACCCATGGCTGTACGTCGCTCCTCCCCCTTCGGCTACCTCCGTTGCTTCCCCCGAGACGAGCGATACGACTCCCCCTCGCGCCAGTTGCCCTGTGCCCGGCTGCCGAACCCCCGATCGACGGCCGGGCCGTGGTGCTCAGCTCTGGTGGGACTGGTAGTGCGCGACCGCGTCGGAGGTACGGCCGGCGCCGTACACCCGGAGGAACTCTGCCAGTTCGGGGTGGCTCGGGGCGAGGGTGTCGGCCGCGTCGATGATGTCGCCCGCGGCGGCCACCGAGCGCAGCAGCGACTGGATCTCGCGGACCACCCGTTTGACCGTGGGCGCTCCCGAACTGCTCGTCGTGGTCGTGGTGTTGCTGAGCACCGAGCCCCCCTGGGACTTCTTGATCTCGTCCATCCGCTCGGTCGCCTCGGCCGCGCTCACGCTGCCGTCCGCGACCTGTCCCGCCAGGTCCTGCAGCAACTGCACCCGCTGTACCACCGCGGGATTGCCGATCTTCGCCCGCTGACCGCTCATCAGCTGGGACAGCATCGGCGCGGAGAGTCCCAACACCCCCGCGAGACGAGCCTGGTTGAGGCCAAGATCGTCGATGAGCTTACGGAAGAGCGCCCCCAAAGGCTCCCCGTACCAATTCCGCTGCAGCTCCCGCGCTCTGGCGGTGGCTTCCTGCTGTGCGGCGTCCATTGCGTCTCCCCATCGCTTCCCCAAAACCGTGGTTCGCTCTAGCGAACCACGACGAGCATCTTACGGAGAGTGGTCGTCCACCGGGAGCCCCAAGTTTTTGCGAGATACCCGGGGTGACCCGGTACGCTGGTCCCCGAAGCCCACCGGCGCGCGGTTGTGCCGGTCGGACGCTTCTCTAGCGGGGCCTTAGCTCAGTTGGTAGAGCGCTGTCTTTGCATGGCAGATGTCAGGGGTTCGACTCCCCTAGGCTCCACATCCCGCACCGGCCGGTCGCCCTCAGTGGCGTCCGGCCGGTGTTTGTTTGTGCCTGCGAGGTGACGTGCGTCACATAAACGGTTGCTCGTCGTTGCAGTTGTTTGCGCAAATATCGACGCCGGGCGGGGCCCGCCCGGTCGCCGGGGTGGTGCTCGGCGCGGTGTGGGGAACGTGTGTGCCGATGTGCGGGACGTGTGTGAGCTGGCTGAATGCGGTCGTGTAATCAGGGGTGTGCGGTCCGTTAAGGGAGTCCCTGCGGTACTTGTTCACCTGGGGCGTTGCAAACGTCATCGCGGGCAGCTTGCGTAAATCAAGGGAGTTTCCCGGCTCGCGCGACTGTTCCACGTGAAACATCGCGGTGGGGCAGGAGACCCTCAAGTCTCCTGCCCCACCGCGATGTTGACGGTATGTCGGATGTCAGTGGTGCTCGTCGCGGTCCGCCGCGGCCTCGTCCTCGGCCTGCTTCGCCTGGACCTCGGGGTCGAGCACGGACTGACCGCTGCCGTCCACCGAGGAGAGATGGCCCGTTTCGGGCACCTCGGTCGCGGCCGGGGGCTCGACCAGCCAGTCGGGGTTGGCCTGCTTGTCCCACCACTTCC
This sequence comes from Streptomyces sp. NPDC001100, assembly GCF_053598575.1. Lineage (NCBI taxonomy): Bacteria > Bacillati > Actinomycetota > Actinomycetes > Kitasatosporales > Streptomycetaceae > Streptomyces > Streptomyces sp. NPDC001100. Next base: position 101,888 of record NZ_JBSFKO010000034.1, on the reverse strand, counting down.
AGGCGGCGAAAGCGCCGCCCGCCAGGATGCCCAGCACCGCCAGCCCCTTCGCGAGCCGGCCTGCCCTCGCCCGCCGCTCGTGCTTGCGGACCAGCTTCTGGATCTCCTTGGGCGAGACCTGGCCACGCAGCGCGGCGAGCGCTGCCGCACCGCGCGCGGCGGCCTCGTCCTTGACCGGACCGGCAGCGGCGACCGCCTGCTCGATCCGCGGCCGGGAGTACTCCGCGGCCTGCTGAGCGGCCTTGCGGGTGCGGACGGCGGCCTCCTGGGCGGCCTGGTCCACCTTCGGCGGTACATGGGTGCGGGCCTGTTCCAGGCGGGGTGCGAGATGGGCGTCGTACTGCACACGGGCCTGGTCGGCGGCCAAGGACACCTTGGGCGCGAGTCGTACGCGCGCCTCGTGGGCGTAGAACGCGGCCTTGTCCTTGGCCGTGTCGGCGTAGGGCGCCACCACTTCCGCGGCGTGCAGCACGCTGTCCTTCGCCGAGCCGGTCGCGGAGCGCACGCTGTCGATGCGGGTCACGGGTTCCTCCTCCTCGGTGGCGTACGTTTCTTCGTCTGTCCACCCAAATACGGATCATGCCTGCCAGAGGGCGACGGGGCATGTGAGGGCGGGCATCCGGGTCACGATCACGGGTAATAGCGGATGAATGCGGGGGAACTGGGGGAACGGGGGCTTGTCGTCGACAATGCCACGGATCCCCGCCGCGTGCCCCTGTCCCGGAGGCACTCGGCCGGTTTTCTGCAAGCGGATCGGGGGGAAAGGCCCCCGCGCGCGGCCAGCGGGCGACTCGGCCCGGTCGGCGTGCGAGGATCTGGGGGTCACAGAAAGACAACGGAAGGCAGATCGTGGCCGAGCAGCTTTACGCCACCCTGAAGACCAACCTTGGCGACATCGAAATCCGGCTGCTGCCGAACCACGCGCCCAAGACGGTCCGGAACTTCGTCGAGCTCGCCACGGGTGAGCGTGAGTGGACCAACCCCGAGACGGGCGAGAAGTCCAAGGACAAGCTCTACGACGGCACGGTCTTCCACCGGGTGATCAGCGGCTTCATGATCCAGGGCGGGGACCCGCTGGGGAACGGCACCGGCGGCCCGGGCTACCAGTTCGAGGACGAGTTCCACCCGGACCTCCGCTTCGACAAGCCCTATCTGCTCGCCATGGCCAACGCCGGTCCGGGCACCAACGGCTCGCAGTTCTTCGTCACCGTCTCCCCGACGGCCTGGCTGACCCGCAAGCACACCATCTTCGGTGAGGTCACCGACGCGGCGAGCCAGAAGGTCGTCGACACCATCGCGGCCACGCAGACCAACCCGCGCACCGACCGCCCGCTTGAGGACGTCGTCATCGAGTCGGTCGTCGTCGAGACCCGCTAGGGCCTGTCCGGCGGATCATGCCGCAGACGCGGGGTCTGGCACGCCCTCTCCCACTGCCTTTAAGGCGTGGGGGGACCCCCAGCGGCGTTGTCGTCGGTCGCCGACGTCCCCCAGCCTTCGGCCGGGAGGTGCCCCCACCGCGTCGCCTCCCTCCTCCGCCTTGCAGTTGGACGCACCAGACCCCGCTCACCGGTGCTGATCAGGCGCCGTCACTTTCCTGCGACCTGATCCGCCGGACAGGCCCTAGCCCTGCCCTAGCCCTGGATCACAGGGCGGACACCAGTACTTACCGCCGGGAACCAAACGCCCCGTTCATCCGTAAGGATGGGCGGGGCGGTGCATTGCGTACGAAGGATTGAGGGGACCCCATGGACCAGGCGCCAGGCAGCCCGCAGGGCCCGGAGGAACAGCGGCCCCCGGGCGCCCAGAGCCTGCCGGGCTGCTATCGCCACCCGGACCGCGAGACCGGCATTCGCTGTACCCGCTGCGAACGCCCGATCTGCCCCGAGTGCATGGTCAGCGCCTCGGTCGGCTTCCAGTGCCCGGAGTGCGTGCGCGACGGCTCCGGCACGGGGCACGCCCCGACGGCCGCCCAGCCCCGCACGATCGCCGGCGGCGCGGTGGCGGCGGACCCGCGGCTCGTCACCAAGATCCTGATCGGTCTCTGCGTCGCCTTCTACCTGGTTCAGCGCGTGGTGGGCGACAGCTTCACCGAGCGCCTCGAACTCCTCGGCCAGGCGTACGTCCCGCAGTTCGGCTCTGTCGAGGGCATCGCCGAGGGCCAGCCGTACCGGCTGCTGACCGCGATGTTCCTGCACGCCAGCGTGATCCACATCCTCTTCAACATGATGAGCCTGTGGTGGATCGGCGGCCCCCTGGAGGCGGCCCTCGGCCGCGCCCGCTATCTCGCGCTCTACTTCGTCTCGGGTCTCGCGGGCAGCGCGCTCACCTACCTGATCGCCGCTCCGAACCAGCCCTCGCTCGGTGCCTCCGGCGCCATCTTCGGCCTCTTCGGCGCGACCGCGGTGCTGATGCGCCGGCTCCGGTACGACATGCGGCCGGTGATCGCCCTGCTGGTGATCAACCTCATCTTCACCTTCGGCTGGGCCAACATCGCCTGGCAGGCCCACATCGGCGGCCTCGTCGCCGGAGTCATCACCGGCTACGCGATGGTCCACGCCCCGCGTGAGCGGCGGGCCCTGATCCAGTACGGCACCTGTGCCGTCGTCCTCGTGATCGTCGTGGTGTTGACGCTGATCAGGACGGCTCAGCTCAGCTGATATCAAACCGTTGTCCACAGTGCGTGGCGGATCTTGTGCATACCGTGGAGAACAGCTGTGCCCCCTGTCACCGACCCGTGTTTGTGCAGGTCAGGCAGGGGGCGAACAGGTTTGCGGTTGCCGGTGTGTCAGTCACACCAGCGTCAACACCCAGTGGGTTATCCACAGATCGTCGTTCTTTTTCCCCAGGCCTGCTGTGGATACTTCTCTGGCCTGTGGATAACTCAGTGGAAAGCCGTGGGCAGAGCTGCGTTCACCGGGTGGGAGCCGCAGCTTCCGCCGCTACTTCCACTGGGTCGAGACACCGAACCCGGCGGCGATGAAGCCGAAGCCCACCACGATGTTCCAGTTGTCCAGGCTGTCGATGGGCATGGAGCCGTCGGTGACGTAGAAGACGACGATCCAGGCCAGTCCGATGACGAACATGGCCAGCATGACCGGAGCGACCCAGGCACGGCTGTTCAACTTGATGGCGGTCGCCGTCTTCGCCGGCGGCGGCGTGTAGTCGGCCTTCTTGCGGATACGTGACTTCGGCACGAGGGTCTCTCCTGTCGATGCGCTGCGTGGCCGCGCAGGGAACTGGGGCGGGCTCCGGGGCAGCGTACAAGGGGACACTGAGTGCTCCCCCGGGCGTCCGTTAGCGTAGTGCTTCCGCGGCGCCGAAGGAGATAAGGGTACGTTGAGCAATTCTGCCGACTCCCCCGGGACGGGTACCAGTCCTGCCGGTATCCGCCGTTTCCGTCCCGTGCGGATTCTCACGGTGGCCGTCTTCGCCCTCGCGGGGCTCATCTTCTTCACCAGTTTCAACACCGCCAAGGGCACCAACATCCGCACGGACGCCTCCCTGCTGAAGCTGTCCGACCTCATCCAGAACCGCAGTGAGAAGAACGGCCGGCTCAACGACGCCAACGGCGTCCTGCGCGACGAGGTCGACGCGCTCCGCAAGGAGGACGACACCGGCACGGGCGCAGACAACGAGAAGCTGACGAAGCTGGAGCAGAGCGCGGGCGCGCAGAAACTCAAGGGCAAGGCCGTCACCGTCACCCTCAACGACGCTCCGCCCAACGCCACCGCCAAGCTCCCCGGCTACCCCGAGCCGCAGCCCGACTACCTGGTCATCCACCAGCAGGACCTCCAGGCCGTGGTGAACGCCCTGTGGCAGGGCGGCGCCAAGGGCATCAAGGTCATGGACCAGCGGCTGATCGCGACCAGCGCCGTGCGCTGTGTGGGCAACACCCTGATCCTCCAGGGCCGGGTCTACTCACCGCCGTACAAGATCACGGCCGTGGGGGACCCGGAGAAGCTGCAGCAGTCGCTGGCGGCGTCCAAGGCGATCCAGAACTACATGGTGTACGTCAACGTCTACGGGCTCGGCTGGAAAGTGACCGACGACGGGACGGTGACTCTTCCCGGGTACTCGGGCACAGTGGATCTGCACTACGCGAAGCCAGTGGAGTAGGCGTCCGTACGGGAGCTGCCGGTGCGCGTGATCGTCAGGAGCGTCAGCGAACTCTGCATCACCGTGGGCACCCTGATCGTCCTCTTCGTGGTCTACGTGCTCTTCTGGACCGGCGTGAAGGCCGACCACACGATGAGCGACCAGATCCACCAGCTGCAGAACCAGTGGTCGCGGCAGACCGCCCGCCCGAAGGCGGCCCCCACGCCCACCGCCCCGGCGAAACCGGCCGCCTACAAGGACGGCAGGCCCTTCGCGATCATGTACATCCCGCGGCTTGGTTTCACGTGGAACAAGCCGGTTCTTGAGGACACGTCCGTGGACACCCTCAAGAAGGGGCTGGGGCACTACACCGGCACCGCACAACTCGGGCAGGTCGGGAACTTCGCGGTGGCCGGGCACCGGCGGACCTACGGCAACCCCTTCGTGGACTTCCCCAAGCTGCGCGTGGGTGACGCGGTGGTGCTGACCGACGGGACGACCTGGTTCACGTATCGGATCGACAAAGGGCCCTACAAAACAGTGCCCACCGACATTGAGGTGATCGATCCTGTGCCACGTAAGTCCGGGTACACGGCCTCGGGCCGCTATCTCACGCTGACCACGTGCGATCCGGAGTGGGGGCACAGCCATCGGCTGATCGTCTGGGCACACCTGGACTCCACACAGCCTGCGGAGGCCGGGAAACCAGCCGCGCTGCGCCGTTAGTCTGGTGGCGTACGGCGTGAGTCTGGTGCCGTGGTGCGACGGAAGGGACGGCATGTACGGCTGGATCTGGCGGCATCTGCCGGGCAACGCATGGGTCAAGGCGCTCATTTCGCTCGTCCTTGCCCTGGCCGTGGTCTACATCCTCTTCCAGTACGTCTTCCCGTGGGCCGAACCGCTGCTGCCCTTCAACGATGTGACGGTGGACAACCAGTGAGTGCACGGATTCTCGTCGTCGACAACTACGACAGCTTCGTCTTCAACCTGGTCCAGTACCTGTACCAGCTGGGCGCCGAGTGCGAGGTGCTGCGCAACGACGAGGTGTCGACGGCGCACGCCCAGGACGGCTTCGACGGCGTCCTGCTCTCGCCGGGCCCCGGTACCCCCGAAGAGGCCGGCGTCTGCATCGAGATGGTGCGGCACTGCGCCTCGACCGGGGTGCCCGTCTTCGGCGTCTGCCTCGGCATGCAGTCGATGCAGGTGGCCTACGGCGGCGTCGTGGACCGCGCCCCCGAACTGCTGCACGGCAAGACCTCGCTCGTCGAGCACGAGGGCCGGGGCGTCTTCGCCGGGCTGCCCTCGCCCTTCACCGCGACCCGCTACCACTCCCTGGCGGCAGAGCCGGGCACGGTCCCGGCCGAGCTGGAAGTCACCGCCCGGACGCACGACGGCATCATCATGGGCCTGCGCCACCGCGAACTCCCCGTCGAGGGCGTCCAGTTCCACCCGGAGTCGGTACTCACCGAGCACGGCCACCGGATGCTGGCCAACTGGCTGGTGGAGTGCGGCGACCAGGGTGCCGTGGCGAGGTCGGCGGGGCTCGCCCCGGTGGTGGGTAGGGCTACGGCGTGACCGCCCTGCGCCCCGAGCGCGAGTCCGAGGCCTCGTACGGGGAGCAGCCGTACGGGGAGCCGGGCGGGTTCGAGGAGTGGTACGACGCGTCCGCCCAGGGCGTGTCCGGGGTGCCGTACGGTCCGATCGACGAAGAGACCATGGCGCTGCGGATACCGGACCCGCCGCCGGTACGGCGTGGGCACGGCCGGTCCATACCGGCCTCTGACGCCTCATCCGCCTCCTCCGCCACAGGAACCCCCACGGGCGGCCGCGCGGCCCGCAGAAAGGCCGCCAAGGGCCGTCACGGGCGCCACGGGGCCGCCGGGTCGGCCGAAGAGACCGCCGAGGGGCTCGAATCCGGTGCCGTCGGCGCGTCCGGCGGTTCCGGCGCGCCCGTCTCGCGGGTCGAGGCGCGGCGGCGGCAGCGGGCGAACAAGCCGGGCCCGGCGGTCGTCGCGAGCCGCGCGATCGGCGAGGTGTTCATCACCACCGGCGTCCTGATGCTGCTCTTCGTCACCTACCAGCTGTGGTGGACGAACGTACGGGCGCACGCACAGGCCGGCAGCGAGGCGAGCCAGCTCCAGAACGACTGGGCGAGCGGCAAGCGCGCGCCCGGGGAGTTCGAACCGGGGCAGGGCTTCGCCATCCTGCACATCCCCAAGCTGGACGTGGTCGCGCCGATCGCCCAGGGCGTCAGCAACAAGAAGGTGCTCGACAAGGGCATGGTCGGGCACTACAGCGAGGGCGCCCTCAAGACCGCGATGCCGGACGCCAAGACCGGCAACTTCGCGCTCGCCGCGCACCGCAACACCCATGGCGAACCGTTCCGGTACATCAACCAGCTCAAGCCCGGCGACGAGGTCGTCGTCGAGACCCAGACCACGTACTACGTCTACAAGATGACGAAGACGCTGCCCGTGACGTCGCCGAGCAACACCAGCGTCATCGACCCCATCCCGAAGGGCTCGGGTTTCACCCAACCCGGCCGGTACATCACGCTGACGACCTGTACTCCGGAGTTCACCAGCAAGTACCGGCTGATCGTCTGGGGCAAGATGGTCGAGGAACGGCCGCGCAGCAAGGGCAAGCCGGATGCGCTCATCGAGTAGGGGCAGATGAACGTGGCAGCGACCACCGACGACACCGAAGAGCAGACCGACACGCCCGCGTCGCCGCCGGACCGCCCCCGCGGCACCGGCCCGATCGCGACCGCGGTCAGCCTCTTCGGCGAACTTCTCATCACGGCGGGCCTGATCCTCGGCCTGTTCGTCGTCTACTCCCTGTGGTGGACGAACGTCGTCGCCGACCGCACGGCCGACAAGCAGGCCGACAAGGTCCGTAACAACTGGTCCAAGGACAAGGACACCGGCCCCGGCGCGCTCGACACCAAGGACGGGATCGGCTTCCTGCACGTGCCCGCCATGAAGAACGGCGAGGTCCTGGTCGAGAAGGGCACCGGGACGGACGTCCTCAACGACGGCGTCGCCGGCTACTACACCGACCCCGTCAAGGCCGCCCTCCCCACCACCGGCAAGACCGGCAACTTCACCCTCGCCGCCCACCGCGACGGCCACGGCGCCAAGTTCCACAACATCGACAAGCTCAAGAAGGGCGACCCGATCGTCTTCGAGACGAAGGACAAGTGGTACGTCTACAAGGTCTACGACATCCTTCCCGAGACCTCGAAGTACAACGTGAAGACCCTCGCCCAGATCCCCGTGGAGTCCGGCAAGAAGAAGGCCGGCCACTACATCACGCTGACGACCTGCACGCCGGTGTACACGTCCCGGTACCGGTACGTGGTGTGGGGGGAGTTGGTGCGGGTGGACAAGGTGGACAGTGCGCGGACGCCGCCGAAGGAACTGCGCTAGGACTTCGGCACGAGAGAGCCCCGGCACCCACCTCAGGGTGCCGGGGCTCTCTCGTGTCCGTACTCCGGGTGCCCGGCTAGCCGTTCGAGCCGCCGAAGAAGCCCCCGTTGTTCCCTCCGTTGTTGCCGCCGTTGTTACCGGTGCCCACGGTGGTGAGGGTGATCGTCGTGTTGCTCGGGTCGACCGTGTTGCCGGCGCCCGGGTCGATCCCGGTCACGATCGCGTTGTCGCCCTGATCGCTGCCGTCGGCGAACTGGATGTTGTTGAAGCCGTTCTGCTGCAGGATCTGCTTGGCGTTCTTCACCGTCTGGGTGACGACGTTCGGGACCTGGACCTGCGACGACTTGCCGATCTGGATGTTGACCGTGGAGTTCTTGTCGACCTGGGTGCCGATCGCGGGATCGGTCGAGACGACCTTGCCGACCAGGTTCGGGTCGTTGGTGTCGACCTCGGTGCAGTTGCCGACGAGGTTGTTCTGCGTCATCTGCGCCTTGGCGTCGTCACAACTCTTGCCGCTGACGTCCGGGACCGTGGACTTCGCCTGGGCCTTGGCGACGGTAAGGGTGATGGTGGTGCCCTTCTCCACCTCCGCGCCGAGCTTCGGGTTCTGCTCCAGGACGGTGCCCGGGTCCTCGGCGGACACCTTCTGCTGCGTCTCCACCTTGAACTGGTACTTGTCGCCCTCAAGGGTCGCGGTGGCGTCGTCGATGTTCTGGCCGAGGACGCTCGGTACGACCACCTTCGGGGCTCCGGTCGAGACGACCAGGTTGATGGTGTCGCCCTTGTTGACGTCGACACCCGCCTCAGGGTCCTGCTTGCAGACGCTGCCCTTCGGCGCGTTCTCGCAGGCCTTGCGGGTGGGCTCGGCCAGTTTCAGGCCGGAGTTGACGGCCATGGTCTTCGCGGTGTCGTAGGTCTGGCCGACGAAGTTCGGGGCCGCGAACGGCTTGTCCGCGCCGCCCTTGCCGCTGAACGCCCACTTCCCGATCAGGATCGCGCCCACCAGCACCAGGACGGCCGCCACGACCAGCAGGATCGTCGAGGTGTTCGTCTTCTTCTTCTGCTGGCGGCGCCGGTCGGGGCGGTCGTCGTAGCCGAAGCCGCCGTCGTCCGGGTTCATCGGGGGCAGCATCGTGGTGGCGCCGGCGTCGGCGCGCAGCGCCGTGGTGGCCTGGTCGTCGCCGTAACCGCCGTAGCCGACCGAACCCATCGCCGCCGTCGCCGCGACCGGCTGGCCGTCGAGGCAGGCCTCGATGTCCATGCGCATCTCGTCGGCCGACTGGTAACGGTAGTTGGGGTCCTTGACCAGGGCCCGCAGCACGATCGCGTCCATCTCGGGCGTGATCTCGGGGTCGAAGACCGACGGCGGCTGCGGCTCCTCGCGCACGTGCTGGTACGCGACCGCGACCGGGGAGTCGCCCACGAACGGCGGCCGTACGGTCAGCAGTTCGTAGAGGAGACAGCCCGTCGAGTAGAGGTCCGAGCGGGCGTCGACCTGCTCGCCCTTGGCCTGCTCCGGGGAGAGGTACTGGGCGGTGCCGATGACCGCGGAGGTCTGCGTCATCGTCATGCCGGAGTCGCCCATCGCGCGGGCGATGCCGAAGTCCATCACCTTGACCTGGCCGGTGCGCGTCAGCATGACGTTGGCCGGCTTGATGTCGCGGTGCACGATGCCGTTGCGGTGCGAGTACTCCAGGGCCTGGAGGATGCCGATGGTCATCTCCATGGAGCGCTCCGGCAGCAGCTTGCGGCCGCTGTGGAGGAGCTCCCGGAGGGTGGAACCGTCGACGTACTCCATGACGATGTACGGGATCGAGACCCCGTCGACGTAGTCCTCGCCCGTGTCGTAGACCGCGACGATCGCGGGATGGTTGAGCGAGGCGGCCGACTGGGCCTCCCGGCGGAACCGGGCCTGGAAGGAAGGGTCGCGCGCAAGGTCGACGCGCAGCGTCTTCACCGCCACCGTGCGGCCGAGGCGTGTGTCATGGGCGAGGTAGACCTCCGCCATGCCACCACGGCCGAGCACCTGGCCCAGCTCGTACCGGCCGCCGAGGCGACGCGGCTCTTCCATAGTTCCCTACCAGCCCTCTCCGTCGGTCCCGACCCGCACGGGTGTGCGGTCGGAGGCTAGCCGTCCGGGCCTACCGTACCCGGCTGGCTCTGTGTGACCTGGCCAAGCCCGTCACCCGATACAGGACCGGTATCGCAACGTGCACCGATGTGAAGGGGACGTGAGCGGGGTCACTTCTTGCTGTTGATGACCGCCTCCATCACGCTCTTCGCGATGGGGGCCGCGAGACCACCGCCGGAGATGTCGTCACGGTTGGCGCTGGAGTCCTCGATGACCACGGCCACGGCGACCGGAGAACTGCCGTCGGGGAGCTTGGCGTAGGACAGGAACCAGGCGTACGGGTTCTCGCTGTTGGCGACGCCGTGCTGGGCGGTACCGGTCTTGCCACCGACCGTGACGCCGGCGATCTGGGCCTTCTGGCCCGTGCCGTCCTTGACGACCGTCTCCATCATCGACTGCAGGATCTGCGCGTTCTTCGACGACAGCGGCTGGCTCAGCTCCTGCGGCTCGGTCTGCGCGATGGTGTCGACGTTCGACGACTGGAGCTTGTCGACCATGTACGGCTTCATCAGCTTGCCGTCGTTGGCGACCGCGGAGGCGACCATGGCCATCTGCAGCGGGGTGGCGGCGGTGTTGAACTGGCCGATCGAGGACAGCGCGGTCTGCGAGGAGTTCATGTTGTCGGAGAAGACCGAGGCGCTGGAACGGACCGGCGTGAACTGCTCGGCGTCGAAGCCGAACTTCTTCGCCTCGGCCAGCATCTTGGCGTTGCCGAGGTCGGCGCCGATCTTGCCGAACACGCTGTTGCAGGAGACCCGCAGCGCCTCCCGCAGGGTCGCGTTCTTGCAGGGGATGTTGCCCTCGTTCTTCAGCTCGGTCGTGGTGCCCTTCATGATGTAGGGCAGCGGCGAGTCGGTCGCCGTGTCGGCCGACGAGTACAGGTTGTTCTCCAGGGCGGCGGCCGCGGTGACCACCTTGAAGGTGGAGCCCGGCGGGTAGGTCTCGCGCAGCGCCCGGTTGAGCATCGGGTCGTTCGGGTCGTACTTCTTCTGCAGCTTCTGCCAGGCCTTGGCGTCCGTGGTCGTGGAGTTCCCGGCGAACGTCGAAGGGTCGTACGACGGGTAGGACGCCAGCGCCAGGATCTTGCCGGTGGACGGGTCGAGGGCGACGACCGCGCCCTTGCCGCCCTGCTTCGTCAGACCGCTCCAGGCGGCCTTCTGCGCGGCCTCGTTCAGGGTGGTGACGACATCACCGCCGGACTTGTCCTTGCCCGTGATCATGTCGAGGGTGTTGCGGAAGAAGAGCCGGTCGTCGGTGCCGGAGAGGATGCCGTCCTCGATGGACTCCAGCTGGTTGGCGCCGAAGGCCTGCGAGGCGTATCCCGTGACCGGCGCCCACATCGCGCCGTTCTTGTAGGTGCGTTTGTACTTGAGGTCGTTCAGCCCGGAGGTGCTGGTCTCGGTGGAACCGGTGATCGGGTTGCCGTCCACGATGATGTCGCCGCGCGGGGTGGAGTAGCGGGCGATGGTGACCCGGCGGTTCTTCGGGTCGTCCTTGAGACCGTCGGCCTTGACGTACTGGAGCCAGTTGTCGCGCAGCAGCAGGGTGAGGACCAGCAGACCGCAGAAGAGCGCGATCCGGCGCAGGGGCTTGTTCATGACGGGCGGACCACCTGGGTCATCTCGGCGTCGGGACTGGGGGCGGGCGCGGGGGCCGGCCGGCGGGCGGTGTCGCTGATGCGGATCAGGATGCCGATCAGGGCCCAGTTGGCCAGCACGGAGGAACCGCCGTAGGCCATGAAGGGCATGGTCATACCGGTCAGCGGGATGAGGCCCATGACACCGCCGGCCACCACGAAGACCTGGAGGGCGAAGGCGCCGGACAGGCCGACGGCGAGCAGCTTGCCGAACGGGTCCCGGGCGGCGAGCGCGGTGCGCACACCGCGTTCCACGATCAGGCCGTAGATCAGCAGGATCGCCATGATGCCGGCCAGGCCCAGTTCCTCGCCGAAGGTGGCGAGGATGAAGTCCGAGTTGGCGGCGAACCGGATGAGGTCGGAGTGGCCCTGGCCGAGACCGGTGCCGAGCGTGCCGCCGGAGCCGAAGGCCCACAGGGCCTGCATCGACTGTTCGGAGTGGCCGCCCACGCCCTGCTGGCTGAGCGTGTACTCCTTCATCGGGTCGAGCCAGGCCTGCACACGCTGCTGGACGTGCGATTCGAAGCTGGCCACACCGACCGCGCCGGCCGCGGACATCAGCAGACCGAAGACGATCCAGCTGGTCCGCTCGGTGGCGACGTACAGCATGATGATGAACATTCCGAAGAACAGCAGCGAGGTGCCGAGGTCCGTCTCGAAGACCAGGATCAGGATCGAGATGAACCAGACGACCAGGATCGGGCCGAGGTCGCGGCCGCGCGGCAGGTACAGGCCCATGAAGCGGCGGCTGGCCAGCGCGAGCGCGTCGCGCTTCACCATCAGGTAGCCGGCGAAGAAGATCGCGAGGACGATCTTCGCGAACTCGCCCGGCTGGAGGGAGCCGAGGCCGGGGATCTTGATCCAGATCTTGGCGCCGTAGATGTTGGCGCCGAGGCCGGGCACCAGAGGGAGCAGGAGCAGCACCAGGGCGGCGAACATCGAGATGTAGGTGTAGCGCTGAAGGACGCGGTGGTCCTTGAGGAAGATCAGCACGACGACGAAGAACGCGATGCCCAGCGCGGTGTACAGCAGCTGCCGGGGCGCGGCGCTGCCCGCCTGGCCGATGGACTGGAGCAGCTTCGACTGGTCGAGCCGCCAGATGACGACGAGCCCGAGGCCGTTGAGCAGGGTGGCCAGCGGCAGCAGCAGCGGGTCCGCGTACGGCGCGAACTTGCGGACGCCCAGGTGCGCGACGCCGGCCAGCAGGCCCAGGCCCAGGCCGTAACTCAGCAGCCCGGTCGGCACCTTGCCGTCGATGGCCAGGCCCACGTTGGCGTACGCGAAGACCGGGATGACGACCGCGAACAGCAGCAGCGCCAACTCGGTGTTGCGTCTGCTCGGTGCGCCGATGGCGCCGATCGTGGACGTGTGGTGCGTCGGCGAATTGGTTGAACTGCTCATCGTGTGACGGGGCCTCTCACGGCTTGCCTATTGCTTGCTGCACTGCGAGACGACCTGCTGCTCTTCCTCCGAAAGACTGGGACCGGGGCTGGGAGTTGCAGACTGGGTCGGGGACGGGGACGTCTTGGCCGAAGGTGACGGCGTGGCCTTGGACGTGAGGGAGGTGCTGGTGGTTCCCGTGGTGCCGGTGGGCTTGCCGGCGGCGGCCTCGCGCTCGGACTGCTTCTTGCACGCGGAGGCCTGCACCGCCAGGTCGTCGATCTTCTTCTGGGCGTCCCGGAGACCACCCTCGGCGATCGTCGCCTTGACCTGCTTCTGCTGGTAGGGCGGCAGGTACTTGAGTTCGATGTCGGGGTGGTCCTTCTCCACCTTCGACAGCGAGACCCAGGCGAGGTCCTGGCTGATGCCCCGGTACAGCGCGACGTGTTCGCCGTTGGCGCCGACGAAGTACTGCGTCTGCGTCCAGCGCCAGCCGCCGTAGAGACCGCCGCCGATGACGGCCAGCGTCAGCACGGTGTAGAAGGATCTCTTCAGCCACCTGCGGCCCTTGGCGGGCTTCACGAAGTCGTCGTCGGTGTAGTCCCCGAAGCTGCCCGCGGGGACGTAACCCGTCGTGTCGCCGGAGCCGGGCGGGCCGAACTCGCCGCCCCCGCCGCCCTGTCCGGGCACCTGGCGGCCGAGGCCGGAGGCGCGGCCGGCCGGGGTCTGCATGATGCCGTTGTCGTGGAGGTGGTGCTGGTTCTCGGCGACCGCGCCGACGATGACCGGGGTGTCCGACAGCTGCGCGGCGAGGGTGTCGCCGGTGTCGAGGTCCAGGACGTCGGCGATGATCACCGTGATGTTGTCGGGGCCGCCGCCGCGCAGCGCGAGCTGGATCAGCTCCTGCACGGTCTCCTGGGGGCCCTGGTAGCTGGCGAGAGTGTCCTCCATCGTCTGGTGGGAGACGACTCCGGACAGCCCGTCCGAGCAGATCAAGTACCGGTCGCCGGCGCGGACTTCACGGATCGACAGGTCCGGCTCGACGTGGTCGCCGCTGCCGAGCGCGCGCATCAGGAGGGCGCGCTGCGGGTGGGTGGTGGCCTCTTCCTCGGTGATCCGGCCCTCGTCGACGAGGCGCTGCACCCAGGTGTGGTCCTGCGTGATCTGGGTCAGCACGCCGTCGCGCAGCAGGTAGGCGCGGGAGTCGCCGACATGGACGAGGCCGAGCCGCTGCCCGGTCCACAGCAGGGCGGTGAGCGTGGTGCCCATGCCCTCCAGCTGGGGGTCCTCCTCGACCATCATCCGCAGTTGGTCGTTGGCCCGCTGCACGGCGGTGCCGAGCGAGGTGAGGATGTCGGAGCCGGGCACGTCGTCGTCGAGCGAGACGATGGTGGAGATCACCTCGGAGGAGGCGACCTCACCGGCGGCCTGGCCGCCCATGCCGTCGGCGATCGCGAGGAGGCGTGGACCGGCGTAGCCCGAGTCCTCGTTGCCCTCGCGGATCATGCCTTTGTGCGATCCGGCGGCGAAGCGCAGTGACAGACTCATGCGCACCTCGCCCGTCGGCTCCGGGTACATCCGCACGGTGCCCACCCTCCGGTCGGGAGCGCGCCGGGGTCCGCCAGGCGGTCCGCCGGTGCGTGCTCGCTCCGCTCGCGCTCATTCATGACGTGGCACTACTTCCGCAGCTCGATGACGGTCTTGCCGATGCGGATCGGCGCGCCCAGCGGAATCGGTGTGGGGGTCGTCAGCCGGGACCGGTCCAGGTACGTGCCGTTGGTGGATCCGAGGTCCTCGACGATCCACTGGCCGTCGCGGTCCGGGTAGATCCTGGCATGCCGGCTGGAGGCGTAGTCGTCGTCCAGCACGATCGTCGAATCGTGCGCCCGGCCCAGGGTGATGGTCTGGCCCTGGAGGGCGACGGTGGTGCCGGTGAGGATTCCCTCGCTGACGACCAGTTTGGTGGGGGCGTTACGGCCCCGCCGGCCGCCCCCGCTCGGCTGTTGCTGGCGCTGCTGCGGAGGCGCCGCCTGCCGGGCGGCCTGTTGCTGCGGTCGTCCGGCTTCCCGTCGCGAGCCGCGCTGTGTGACACGCGTTCCGAACAGGTCGCTGCGGATGACCTGCACGGCCACGATCACGAACAGCCACAGTACGGCCAGGAAACCCAGCCGCATGACCGTGAGGGTCAGCTCTGACATTGCCCCCGCTTCACCCTTCGGCTTGCCGGTAAATGATGGTGGTGCTGCCCACGACGATCCGCGAGCCGTCGCGGAGCGTAGCGCGGGTGGTGTGCTGCCCGTCCACCACGATGCCGTTGGTGGACCCGAGATCCTGGATCGTCGAGGGCGTTCCGGTCCGGATCTCACAGTGCCGGCGGGATACGCCGGGGTCGTCGATCCGCACGTCGGCTTCGGTGCTGCGGCCCATCACCAACGTCGCGCGGGAGATCTGATGGCGGGCGCCGTTGATCTCCACCCAGTACCGCATCCGCACGCCGGGCGCCGGGGCGGCGGGCGCGGACTGGAGGTACGGCGCCGAGCCGCGGCCACCGGGCGGCGGTGCGGCCGGCATGGGCGGCGGGGCGCTCGCGGGGGCGGCGGGCGGATAGCCGTAGCCGCCGGGCCGTCCCGCGGCCGGCGGTGCCGCCGGAGCGGGGGTGCCGGGTGCCTGCTGGTTGGTGGAGGAGGCGAGCGTACGACTGCGCACCCGGTACAGACCGGTGTCGAGGTCCTCGGCCTTCTCCAGGTGGACCTTGATGGGTCCCATGAAGGTGTAGCGCTGCTGCTTGGCGTAGTCGCGGACCATGCCGGCGAGCTCGTCGCCGAGCTGGCCGGAGTAGGGGCTGAGCCGCTCGAAGTCCGGCGTGCTCAGCTCCACGATGAAGTCATTGGGTACGACGGTCCGGTCGCGGTTCCAGATCGTCGCGTTGTTGTCGCACTCGCGCTGGAGCGCGCCGGCGATCTCGACGGGCTGGACCTCGGACTTGAACACCTTGGCGAAGGTGCCGTTGACCAGACCTTCGAGGCGTTGCTCGAACTTCTTCAGGACTCCCATGGGGCACCTCCTCCGTCGTTGCCGCACCGGTTGTCGTACCGACTGCCGTGCCGGCTGCCTTGGTACTGCTTACTGATCGTATCCACGCGCCGGTAAATCGGCTGGTTCCCCCTTGTCGGCCCGTCGAACTCCTTCTGCACTACTCCTGCCCAGGATCGTAGAGGGGGCCGCAGACAAGTGTCCCGCACCTGACTGTGGACCTTGTCCTCCTCATGGGGAGATGGCCGCTACCGGTACGAGGTTGATACGTGAACCGGCCCACGTTGATACGTAGCGGGAGGTGCGAGGTGTTCGGAGGGGGCGCCGGTGGTCCCCGGGGCAGGTCACGGGGTGCGGATAAGGGATGTGAATCCACCCCGGGCACCGTGCTAATCTTCTGCATGTCGGAAGGCGCCAGCCCCCTGGGGGAACAGCCCGAAGACACACCCAATGCGCGGGTGGCGGAATAGGCAGACGCGCTGGATTCAGGTTCCAGTGCCCGAAAGGGCGTGGGGGTTCAACTCCCCCCTCGCGCACAGACGGAAGCCCCTCAGGTCCCAGACCTGAGGGGCTTCTTCTTGTGTGGTTCTCACCTCAGGTGAGGACAATCACAGCTTCTAGGCGGCCAGTCGTTCCGCCAGTTCCTTCGCCTTGGCCGCCGCGTCGTCGAGGGCGCGCTCGCGGGACGCCTCGTAGAGGGGGACCAGGTCGGCCATCGCCGGGTTCTGTGGAGCCATGGTGAGCTCCGGCACGATGAACTCCAGTTCCGTGCCGAGGGCGTCGACGAAGACCGCGCGGAGATAGGTCTGCACGTACTCGAAGCCCTCGCGCGGGGTGCCGGGGCCGTAGGCGCCGCCGCGGCTGGCGATCACGGTGACCGGGGTGCCCTTGATCTTCGAGTCCTCGGTGCCGGCGGTGCGGCCCATGAGGATCACGTTGTCCAGCCAGGCCTTCAGGGTCGAGGGGATGGCGAAGTTGTACATCGGGGCGCCGATCAGCACCGCGTCCGCCTGTTCCAGTTCCTCTATGAGCCGCACCCGCTCGGCGAAGGCCGCCGCCTGCTCGGGCGTGTGCGTCGCCGGGTCGGCGAAGCCGGCGGTGTGGGCGTCGGCGGTGATGTGCGGGACGGGGTTCGCGGCGAGATCGCGGTGGATCACCGTGCCCTCCGGGTGCTGTTCCTCCCAGGACGTGCGGAAGGCGTCGGCGACGGCGCGGGAGGCGGAGGCGCCGGCGGGGAACACGGAGGAGTCGATGTGCAGAAGCGTGGCCATGGAGGTCTCCAGGGGGCTGGACCTGCCGAGCATTGTTTTGCTCAGCAGCTGAAGTTTCGTACTCGACTATGAATAACACAGGTACTTACTTTTTTTCATCACGATTCCGGAGGGCAGTACCCTGAGGCCATGACGGTCGAGCAGGAACACGGCACGGACCTGTGCAAGCAGGTCGACAAGGGCATCACCCGTGTCTTCCAGCTGTTCGGAAAGCGCTGGACCGGGCCGATCGTGGCCGTCCTGATGGCACAGCCCATGCACTTCTCCGACCTGCGCCGGGCCATCCCGGGCATCAGCGAGCGCATGCTCTCCGACCGGCTCACCGAGCTCGGCGCCGCCGGACTGCTCGTCCGCGAGGTCGACGAGGGCCCGCCGCTGCGCGTCTCCTACCGGCTGACCGGGGCAGGCAAGGCGCTGGAACCGGCGCTCCGGGAACTCGGCGAGTGGGCCAAGGTGCATCTGCCCGAGGGGTGGGAGTCGGCGGGCTGCTGAGGCGTGGCGCCGGGCGGTCGTCGAGGCCCGGCCCGTGCGGGGTCCGCCGGGCGCCGTGGGTTTTCCACAGGCGCTGCGCTGTCCACAGGTCCCGAGTTGTCCACAGGGCCTGACGTGTTTTCGCCACCGGCTGTACGGTCGTCGCGAGTTGATGTTCGTGCGTGCGCAAGTGCGGGGGAGGCGGTCGGTATGACCGAGGCCGGAATCGGTGTGGGGCGCAGGCTGCCCGGGGTGCGGGGCTTCGCCACCTGGCCGGTGGAGGGATCGCCCAAGGAAGAGGGCAGGGCGCTGCGGGAGAGCGTCCCGCGCAGTGCGCACGCCGTGCTCGACCTGGACGGCTCCCGCCCCGACGCGGTGACCGCCGTCGAGGAGTCGGGCCGCGGCCGCATCCCCGGGCTCACGCCGATACGGGTGGGCCGGATGGCGGCCACCCCCTTCGCCTTCCTGCGCGGCTCGGCCGGCCTGATGGCCCACGACCTCGCCCGCACCCCCATGACCCGGATCGGCGCCCAGATCTGCGGCGACGCCCACGCGGCCAACTTCGGCCTGTACGGAGATGCCCGCGGCGGCCTGGTCATCGACCTGAACGACTTCGACGAGACCGTGCACGGCCCCTGGGAGTGGGACCTCAAGCGGCTCGCCGCCTCGCTGGTGCTCGCGGGCCGGGAGGCCGGCGCCGACGAGGACACCTGCCGTACGGCGGCGCACGGCGCGGTGGGCTCCTACCGCCGCACCATGCGGCTGCTGGCGAAGCTCCCGGTGCTGGACGCGTGGAACGCCATCGCGGACGAGGAGTTGGTCTCGCACGCCGACGCCCGTGACCTGCTCGGCACCCTGGAGCGGGTCTCCGAGAAGGCGCGGGGCAACACCAGCGGGCGGTTCGCGGCCAAGTCGACCGAGGCCGCCGAGGACGGCGGGCGCCGCTTCGTCGACGCCTCACCGGTGCTGCGCCGGATCCCGGACGAGGAGGCCGCGGCGGTCGCGGCGTCCCTGGAGGCGTATCTCGACACGCTCTCCGAGGACCGCCTCCCGCTGCTCGCCCGGCACACGGTGCACGACGTCGCCTTCCGCGTCGTCGGCACGGGCAGCGTCGGCACGCGGTCGTACGTCGTGCTGCTGCTGGACCACCGCGGCGAACCGCTCGTCCTCCAGGTCAAGGAGGCCCGCCCCTCGGCGCTGGTGCCGCATCTGCTCACCGCCGGGTTCGAGGCCCCGGCCGTCCCGCACGAGGGCCGGCGCGTGGTGCTCGGGCAGAAGCGGATGCAGGTCGTCAGCGACATCCTGCTGGGCTGGACGACGGTCGACGGACTGCCGTTCCAGGTACGGCAGTTCCGCAACCGCAAGGGCAGCGTCGACCCCGCCGCCCTCGCCGCCGACCAGATCGACGACTACGGCCGGATGACCGGCGCCCTGCTGGCCCGTGCCCACGCCCACAGCGCCGACCCGCGCCTGGTCGCCGGGTACTGCGGCAAGAACGACGAACTGGACGAGGCGATAGCGACGTTCGCCGTCGCCTACGCCGACCGCACCGAGGCGGACCACGCGGAACTGGTGGCGGCGGTGCGGACGGGGCGGATCGCGGCGGAGCTGGGGGTGTGAGGTCCTGGTGGAGCCGCCCGGGCACGCTGTTCGTCGCCTGCCGGGACCTGTCGGCCGAGGGGGCGGTGGCCGACTGTCCGGAGGCGAGGGGCGGCCGTGGCCTACGCTGGTCGGGTGACGACCCCGGAAGCTGAGCAGTCCCAGTCCGCGCCCGTCGGAGAACCGGTGCCGGAGCAGGCGGGTGCCGAGGTGCCGTCTGCCCCCGGAGCCGCGGCGGGTGAGGGTTCCGTGCGCGAGGACACCGGGGGCGCCGAGGCCGGCACCGGCCCGGTGGACGGTGCGGCGCCCCGGCCCGAGGAGCGGCTGGAGCGGGCCGTGCGGGCGGCCGAGCAGGCGTTGATCGAGTACGAGATCGCGGTGGACACCTTCCGCATCGAGGTCGAGAACTTCTCCCGGCTGCACCACCAGAAACTCGGCCCGATGTACTCCCGGCTCGACGAGCTGGACGCGCGGATCGCCGAGGCGAAGGCCGCGCGCAGCGGCGACCCCGAGGACATCCGCCTGGCGGACGAGGCCCGCGCGCGGGTGATGCCGATGCCCGCGGTCGAGGAGCTGTTCCACGGCTGGATGGACGGCGACGGCCTGTTCCCGGAGGCCGCGGCGATGCTCACGGACCAGCCGGTACGGCCCCCGCAACGGGTGCGCCCCAGCGAGGAGGCCCGCAAGCTCTACCGCGAGCTGGTCCGCAAGGCCCACCCCGACCTGGCGCAGGACGACGACGAGCGCAAGCGGCGCGAGGAGTTCATCACCCGGGTCAACGCCGCCTACAGCCGGGGCGACGCCCCGCTGCTGCGCGAGCTGGCCGAGGAGTGGGCCGCGGGACCGGCCCCGGTGGAGCGCGGCCCGAGCCCCAGCGAGGAGCTCTACGCCCGCCTCGAATGGCTCGCCCAGCGCAAGGAGCTGCTCACCCTCGTCGCCCGGGAACTGGAGGAGGGCGCCATCGGCTCCATGCTCCGGATCGCCCCGGACGACCCCGACCGGCTCCTGGACGAGATCGCGGACCAGCTGCTCGCCCAAGTCGCCGAGCGGGAAGCCGAGTTGGCGGCCCTGCTCGGGGAGCCGGACACGTCGGGCGGGGCGTCGGGTAGCGTCGAGCCATGAGTTTCGGAGCTGGTGTGCCCACGGTCGAGGTCGGCGACCTCAAGGACGGCGACTTCCTGCTGGACGTCCGCGAGGACGACGAGTGGCAGGCGGGTCACGCCACGGGGGCGCTGCACATCCCCCTCAGCGAATTCGTGGCCCGGTACGGCGAGTTGACCGAGGCGGCGCCGCAGGACGGCAGGGTCCATGTGATCTGCCGTTCCGGCGGGCGCTCCGCCCAGGTCACCAACTATCTGACCCAGCAGGGCATCGACGCCGTGAACGTCGACGGTGGCATGCAGGTCTGGGCCGCGGCGGGCCGCCCGGTCGTCACGGACGAGGGCGAACCGGGCTTCGTTCTCTAGGACTTCGGAGTCCCTAGGCGAGCGGATGGGCCGCCAGCAGGTCCCCCAGCGCCTCCTCGTGTGCCGCCGCCGGGCCGAGCGACAGCTCCAGGTGCTTGGCCCAGGCGTGGTACCGGTGCAGGGCGTAGTCGGTGTCGGCGCCGAACCCTCCGTGCAGATGCTGCGCGGTCTGCACGACCCGTCGTACCCCCTCCGCCGCCCAGATCTTGGCCACGGCCAGGTCCGCTGCGGCGGGCAGCGCGCCCGGTGCGCCCGAGGCGATCCGCC
Organism: Streptomyces sp. NPDC001100; assembly: GCF_053598575.1. Taxonomy (NCBI): domain Bacteria; kingdom Bacillati; phylum Actinomycetota; class Actinomycetes; order Kitasatosporales; family Streptomycetaceae; genus Streptomyces; species Streptomyces sp. NPDC001100. Next base: position 81,111 of record NZ_JBSFKO010000034.1, on the reverse strand, counting down.
ACGCGGCCTGCCACAGCGTGGCCTCCATCGCGCGCAGGTCGATGTACCGGTCGGCGGCCTGCACGGCGACGGCCTGGAAGGTCGCGACGGGGAACCCGAACTGCTCGCGCCTGCCGGTGTATTCGGCGGTCATGCGCAGGACGGCGGTGCCGAGCCCGAGGGCCAGCGCGCAGGTGCCGGCGGTCAGCAGGTCGCGCAGCCACTCCCAGGCGCCGTCGGCGTCGATGACGTCGACCACCGCGACCGGCACGGATTCCAGGCGCAGTTCGGCGAGCCGCTCGCCGGTGGTGGAGATCTGCTCGGCGAGGACGACGCCGTCGCGGTCCGGGGCGACCAGCGCGAGGACGCTCCGGTCGGCGTCGGTGTGCGCCGGTACGACGACCAGGTCCGCGCCGAAGGCCCACGGCACCGCCGTCTGCACTCCGTCCAGCAGCCACCGGTCACCGTCCCGTCGCGCGGTCACGGCGAGCTCGGCAGGGTCGTGGCCGGTGCGCCCGTGCGCGGCGACGGTCAGCACGAGCTCGCCGCGGGCCGCCCGGGCGAGCAGGCCTGACCTCAGTTCCTTGCTCCCGAAGGTCTGCACGGCCGCCGCGGCGGCGCTGCTCTCCAGGAGCGGCACCCTGGCCAGCACCTTCGCGGACTCCCGCAGCAGCAGACAGAGGGCGATGGCGTCCAGGCCGGCTCCGCCGTACTCCTCGTCGAGCAGGAGGCTCAGCAGGTCGGCCTCGGCGAGCCTGGTCCACAGCGCCCGGTCGAAGTCCTCGGCGACGGCGCCCGTGGTGTCCGCCGGACTGGGCACGGAGTCCGGTACGACGTCGGCGAACACCCCCGCCGCCGCCTCGGCCGCCGCCTGCTGCTCCTCGCTGAAGGTGAAGTCCACGGTTCCCGTCCTTCCGCAAGACCTGATCTGACGGAGCGTCAAGATAGAACACGTTCTAGAAGAAGGGAACGGCTCGGCCGGTCGTCCCACGGACAACATGACAAGGTGCATGGCCTGTGAGGATCGGGACTGTGCCCGGAGCGCGGGTCTGAGTACCGTTCCGTGCGACGGACCGGAATCGGGAACGGGGCGGCATGGACACGAACGACGGAGGCTCTAACGCCCCCGAGGAGCCGCACGTGCCCGCGCAGCAGCCCCCGCACCCGCCTCTTCCCCCGCCTCCGCCCCCGCCCGCACCGGACCCGCCTGTCGGAGTCGCCGCGCTGTCCCTGCGCTACCAGGTGGGCGCCGCGCTGGCGGTCGCGGTCGTCGCGGTCGCCGCCTTGGTCCACCTCGGGATGGTGTTCCTGCACGTCGCGCCGTCGAACACGGTGACGAAGCAGCACGGCAAGGCGATCGACGAGTGGATCTACCCGGAGTTCGAGCAGAACTGGAAGCTGTTCGCGCCGAACCCCTTGCAGCAGAACATCGAGGTCCAGGTGCGCGCCGACATCCGCACGGCGGCCGGTGCGACCCGTACGACCGGCTGGTACGACCTCTCGGCCGAGGACGGCGCGGCCATCGACGGCAATCTGCTGCCGAGCCACACCGAGCAGAACGAGCTGCGCCGTGCCTGGGACTTCCTGACCGCCACCCACGACGGCGACAACCGCGCGATGGGTGTGCGCGGCACGCTCTCGGAGACGTATCTGCGTCGCATCGTCGTGCTGCGCCTGGACCGGGACGACGCGGCCGGAGCGGGCGGCACAGTCCAGCGCGTCCAGGTCCGCTCCGTCACCACCAATGTGCCCCCGCCCGAGTGGAGTGACGAGCAGGTGTCGACCACGCCCCAGTACCGCACGCTGCCCTGGTGGACGGTTCCGGCGGCCGAGGGCGCGGGAGGTGTCCGGTGAGCGCTTTCGCCCCGTCGGTCTCGCGCGGCATCGCCCGCGTCACGGAGTCGGCCCTCGGCCCGTACCAGAGCGCCGTGATCCGCATCGGCTTCGCCGCGACCTGGCTGCTGTTCCTGCTGCGCGAACTGCCCCACCGCCAGGAGCTCTACGGCCCCGACGGACCCTGGAGCTGGGACCTCGCCCGCCGACTGATCGCGGACAACGGCGCGTTCACGGCCCTGATGTGGTCGGACGGCCAGTTCTGGTTCGAGACGGTGTACGCGCTGGCCGTACTGGCGAGCGTCCTGCTCCTGCTGGGCTGGCGCACCCGCACGACATCGGTGCTCTTCATGGTCGGTGTGCTTTCCCTGCAGAACCGCAGCGTCTTCATGGGCGACGGCGGCGACAACGTCCTGCACCTGATGTCGCTCTACCTGGTGTTCACCCGTTGCGGCCAGGTCTGGTCCCTCGACGCGCGCCGCGCCGCACGCGCGCGTGGGGGGCGGACCTCCGACCGGGTGGGGCCCGTCCTGTGGGTGGTGCTGGGCGCGGTGCTCGTCGCGGTGACCTCGGCCGGCCGGTTCGACAGCGACTGGTTCGTGCCCGCGCTCCTGTGGGCCGTCTGGGTGGCGCAGGCCCTGTGGTGGGCGGTCGGGCGGTTCGCGAGGTCGTACGAGCCCCGGGTGCTGCTGGACGTCGTGGCGAACGTGATCCACAACGGCGCCCTGTTCGTCATCGCGGCCGAGGCCTGTCTGATCTACGCCACGGCCGGCTGGTACAAGATCCAGGGTTCCCGCTGGCAGGACGGCACCGCCGTCTACTACCCGCTCCACCTCGACTACTTCTCCCCCTGGCCCGGCCTGGCGGACGTGCTGTCCTCCAGCGGCACGATGGTGATGCTGGTGACCTACGGGACGGTGGTCGTGCAGGTCGCCTTCCCGTTCACGCTCTTCAACCGGCGGGTCAAGAACGTCCTGCTGGCCCTGATGATGACCGAGCACGCGGCGATCGCCGTGCTCCTGGGACTGCCGTTCTTCTCCCTGGCGATGATCGCGACGGACGCGGTCTTCCTGCCGACGTCGTTCCTGCGCCGGCTCGGCGGCTGGGCGGCACGCGCGCGGGCACGATGGTTCACGCGGGGCGGCCGTACGGTCCCGGACGAGGACCCGGAGGAGCCGCACAGCCCGGAGAACCCCGAGCACAGCCACGTAGGCTTCACCGCATGACCGACCCCGCAGCGGCCGACTGGCACCGGCTGGCCGACACCTCCGTGCTGCTCGACGGCTTCCACGCCCTCAAGCACGCGCTGCGCTTCGGCGCCGAGGTCCCGCTGGCGGTCACCACGGACCGGACGGCGGCCCTCGCGCTCGCCGCCGACCTCGCCCCCGACGTACGGGACACCCTGGACGCGCTGCTGACGGAGGTCCCGGAGGGCACGTACCGGTCCTTCGTCCCGCGCCCGCATCCCACCGGGGTGGCCGCCCTGGCGGTACGCCCCGCGCGCGCGGCCAACCTCCGGACGCTGGGGCACACCCCCCGCAGCGCGCCGGTGATCGTCCTCGACAACCCGCGCAACCTCGGCAACGCGGGCGCCGTGATCCGGCTCGCCGCCGGTTTCGGAGCGACCGGCGTGGTCACCACCGGCACGCTCGACCCCTGGCACCCCACGGTCGTGCGCGCCGGAGCTGGCCTGCACTACGCGACGGCCGTGGAGCGCCTGACGGTGGACGAGCTCCCGCCCGGCCCGGTGTTCGCCCTCGACCCGGAGGGCGACGACATCCGGGGACTCAAACTCCCGGACGACGCCGTCCTCGCCTTCGGCTCCGAACGCACCGGCCTGTCCACCGAACTGCGCACCCGCACGGACCACTTGGTGTCCCTACCGATGCAACCCAAGGTCTCCAGCTACAACCTCGCGACAAGCGTGGCGATGACCTTGTACCACTGGTCCACCGGAGCCTCCCTTTAGGGGCGCGGGGAACTGCGCGACAAGCCACGACGGACCTCTGGTCGCAGAACAACCGCACCCCCCGAGCTCCTAGGCGTCCCGACGAACCTCAACAACCCGGAACCGGTTGGCGACAAACGCCCCATCGCACAGCGCCGCGTTCGCCGCCGGGTTGCCCCCAGACCCATGGAAGTCCGAGAACGCGGCAGTCTGATTGACGAACACCCCGCCCGTGAGGTTCAGCGACAACTGCGCCGCCTCCTCCAGACAGACCTCCTCGACGGCCTTCTCGACCTCCTCGTCCGTGGTGTACGCCCCGACAGTCATCGCCCCCTTCTCCCGCACAGTCCGCCGCAACAACTCCACCGCGTCGTCCGCCGAGTCGACCGCGACGGCGAAGGAGACCGGCCCGAAGCACTCGCTCATGTAGGCGGCCTCGTCGTCCGGCTTGGCACCGTCCAGCTTCACGATCACCGGTGTCCGCACGACCGCGCCCGGGAACTCCGGGTTGGCGATCTCCCGTGAGGCGAGGGCGACTTCACCCAGTCCGGCAGCCGCCTCCAGGCGGGCCTTCACGTCCGGGTTGACCAGCGCGCCGAGCAGACCGTTCGCCCGGGCGTCGTCGCCCAGGAGGCCGTCCACGGACCGCGCGAGGTCGGCGACGACCTCGTCGTAGGACTTGGGGCCCTGGTCGGTGGTGATGCCGTCGCGGGGGATCAGGAGGTTCTGCGGGGTGGTGCACATCTGGCCGCTGTACAGGGACAGCGAGAAGGCGAGGTTGGAGAGCATGCCCTTGTAGTCGTCGGTCGACTCGACGACTACCGTGTTGACGCCGGCCTTCTCCGTGTAGACCTGCGCCTGGCGGGCGTTGGCCTCCAGCCAGTCGCCGAAGCCGGTCGAGCCCGTGTAGTCGATGATCCGGATCTCGGGGCGGGTGGCGAGCGTCTTGGCGATGCCCTCGCCGGGGCGCTCGGCGGCGAGCGCCACCAGGTTCGGGTCGAAGCCGGCCTCGGTGAGCACCTCACGGGCGATCTGCACGGTGAGCGCGAGCGGCAGTACCGCGCGCGGGTGGGGCTTCACCAGGACCGCATTGCCGGTGGCGAGGGAGGCGAACAGGCCCGGATAGCCGTTCCACGTCGGGAAGGTGTTGCAGCCGATGACCAGGGCGGTCCCGCGCGGGACCGGCGTGAACTCCTTGTTCATCACGAGCGGGTCGCGCTTGCCCTGGGGCTTGGTCCACTCCGCGACGGCGGGCGTGCGGACCTGCTCCGCGTACGCGTACGCCACCGCCTCCAGGCCGCGGTCCTGGGCGTGCGGGCCGCCCGCCTGGAACGCCATCATGAAGGCCTGGCCGCTGGTGTGCATGACCGCGTGGGCGAACTCGTGCGTCCGGTCGCTGATCCGCCTGAGGATCTCGATGGAGACCACGGCACGCGTCTCCGCGCCCGCGTCCCGCCAGGCCCGCTGTCCGGCGCGCATGGCCGGCAGCAGGACATCGAGGTCGGCGTGCGGGTACGTCACGCCCAACTCGATGCCGTACGGCGACACTTCGCCGCCCACCCAGTCGTCGGTGCCGGGCTGGCCGAGGTCGAGGCGGGTGCCCAGGAGGGCGTCGAAGGCGGCCTTGCCCGCCGCCGCGTCCAGGCTGCCGTGCTCGCCGTAGGCCTTGGGGTGTTCCGGGTGAGGGGACCAGTACGCGCGCGTGCGGATCGCTTCGAGCGCCTGGTCGAGTGTCGGCCGGTGCCGGGCGATCAGCTCGTGCGCGGTCGGTTCGGCGGCCATGCGGGACCAACTCCTCTTCTCACGAACTCGTCTGCGAGCTCATGACCTGGGTGGGAACAGGGAAAGGATCAGGGGCGGGAACAGGCGGTCAGAGTTAGAGTAACCGAACGATCGGTCGGGACAAGGGGGTCCGCCGCATCTGTGGAAAACCCTGTGCGGGAGGATCGCGGACATGACAGCACTGGACCTCAGCAGCCCCGTGGCCGTCGTCGGCACCGGCACCATGGGCCAGGGCATCGCCCAGGTCGCGCTGGCCGCGGGTCACGTCGTACGGCTGTACGACACCGTTCCGGGGCGGGCCCGGGACGCGACCGAAGCGATCCGCGCTCGGCTCGACCGCCTCGTCGAGAAGGACCGGTTCACCGCGGCCGACCGGGACGCCGCACACGGCCGTCTGCTGCCCGCCGAGACCCTCGCCGAGCTCGCGGACTGCACCCTGGTCGTCGAGGCCGTGCTGGAGCGGCTGGACGTCAAACAGCAGCTGATGCGCGACCTGGAGGACATCGTCGGCGAGGACTGTCTGCTCGCCACCAACACCTCGTCCCTGTCGGTGACGGCCATCGGCGCCGCCCTGCGCAACCCCGGCCGCTTCGTGGGCCTGCACTTCTTCAACCCGGCCCCGCTGCTGCCGCTCGTCGAGGTCGTCTCCGGGTTCGCCACCGACGTCACGTCCGCCACGCGCGCGTACCAGATGTCCCGCGCCTGGGGCAAGACCCCCGTCGCCTGCGCCGACACCCCCGGCTTCATCGTCAACCGCATCGCCCGGCCCTTCTACGCCGAGGCCTTCGCCGCCTACGAGGCACAGGCCGCCGACCCGGCCACCATCGACGCGATCCTGCGCGAGTCCGGCGGCTTCAGGATGGGCGCCTTCGAACTCACCGACCTCATCGGCCAGGACGTCAACGAGTCCGTCACACACTCCGTGTGGCAGTCCTTCTTCCAGGACGTGCGCTTCACGCCCTCGCTCGCCCAGCGCCGCCTGGTCGAGTCCGGCCGCCTCGGCCGCAAGACCGGGCAGGGCTGGTACGACCACGGCGACGACGCCGAGCTGCCCGAGCCGCACACCGCTGAACCGGCCCAGCCGCCCGCCTACGTCGTCGTCGAGGGCGACATGGGCCCCGCGGCCGACCTGGTCGCGCTGATCCGCGAGGCGGGCATCGTGGTCCGCGAGGAGGAAGAGGACCACGGCACCCGCATGGTGCTGCCCGGCGGCGGACAGCTGGCACTCGCCGACGGACAGACCTCCGTCGAGTTCCGTGACGTCGTCTACTTCGACCTCGCCCTCGACTACCGAAGGGCCACCCGCATCGCGCTGTCCGCCTCCCAGGACACCGCGTCGCAGACCCTCTCCGAGGCCACCGGCCTCTTCCAGGCGCTCGGCAAGGACGTCAGCGTCATCGGGGACGCCCCCGGGATGATCGTCGCCCGCACGGTCGCCCGGATCGTCGACCTGGCGCACGACGCCGTCGCCAAGGGCGTCGCCACCGAGGAGGACATCGACACCGCCATGCGACTTGGTGTCAACTACCCCCTGGGTCCGTTCGAATGGAGCCGCAGGCTAGGCCGCAGCTGGGCCTACGACCTCCTGGACGACCTGCACCTGCGTGATCCGTCGGGACGGTACGCGCCGTCCCTGGCGCTCTACCGCCACGCGTACGCCACCGAGAAGCGGGAGGGCACCCCATGACCACCGCCAAGCGCGACACGTACACCCCCGAGAGCCTGCTCTCCGTCGCCGTCCAGGTCTTCATCGAGCGCGGCTACGACGGCACCTCCATGGAGCACCTCGCCAAGGCGGCCGGCATCTCCAAGTCGTCGATCTACCACCACGTCACCGGCAAGGAGGAGCTGCTGCGCCGCGCGGTCAGCCGCGCCCTGGACGGTCTCTTCGGGATCCTCGACGAGGAGCACGCGCGCGCGGGGCGTGCCGTGGAGCGGCTGGAGTACGTCGTGCGGCGGATGGTCGAGGTGCTGACCTCCGAGCTGCCGTACGTGACGCTGCTGCTGCGGGTGCGCGGCAACACCGACACCGAGCGGTGGGCGCTGGAGCGGCGCCGGGACTTCGACCACCAGGTGGCCGAGCTGCTCAAGGCCGCGGCGGCCGACGGCGATCTGCGCGGTGACGTGGAGGTACGGCTCGCGACCCGGCTCGTCTTCGGGATGATCAACTCCATCGTGGAGTGGTACCGGCCCGACGGACGGGGCATGGGCGAGCGCGAAGTGGCCGACGCGGTGGCCCAGTTGGTGTTCGCCGGGCTGCGCGCCCCGCACTGAGCCGAAGCCGACCCGGGGCCCGCGCCGACCCCGGGCGGGGTCAGCCCTGCGGCTCCAGGTCCTCCTCCTCGAACACCAGCAGGGTGCGCGAACTCAGCACCTCGGGGATGGCCTGGAGCCGGGTGAGCACCAGCTCGCGCAGCGCCCGGTTGTCCGGAGTGTGCACCAGCAGCAGGACGTCGAAGTCGCCCCCCACCAGCGCGATGTGCGAGGCCCCCGGCAGCAGCCTCAGCTGCTCGCGGACCGTGCGCCAGGAGTTCTGCACGATCTTCAGGGTGATGTACGCCGATGTGCCCTGACCCGCGCGTTCGTGGTCGACCCGGGCCCCGAAGCCGCGGATGACACCGTCCTCGATGAGCCGGTTGATCCGCGCGTAGGCGTTGGCGCGCGAGACGTGCACCCGCTCGGCGACCGACCTTATCGACGCGCGGCCGTCCGCCTGGAGCATCTGGAGGATGTCCTGATCGATGGCGTCGAGCGGACGCGGGGGCGGCAGCTCGCGTCCCGCCTCCGGGCCGTCGGCCATTTGTTCAGGTGCCATGTCCCCCCGCCTCCCTACCATGGACGTACTGCGTTCATTTCAGGTTGTGGAGAACCGTTTGTCCACAGCCTGAAGCCGCCTGTAGCCAAAATGTGCCGACGACCGAACAATCGGTAGGGAGGCGCCGCACGTCCGAGGCGTCTCTCCGAGCCACTCCCACGAGGAGGTGCCGTCATGACGGTCATGGAGCAGCGGGGCGCGTACAAGCCCACACCGCCGCCCGCCTGGCAGCCGCGCACGGACCCCGCGCCGCTGCTGCCCGACGCCGTGCCCTACCGCGTGCTCGGCACCGAGGCCGCCGTGCGGGCCGACCCCGAGCTGCTGCGCCGCCTGTACGCCCAGCTGGTGTCCGGCCGCCGGTACAACGCGCAGGCGACCGCCCTCACCAAGCAGGGCCGGCTCGCCGTGTACCCCTCCACCACCGGCCAGGAGGCCTGCGAGGTCGCCGCCGCGCTGGTCCTCCAGGAGCAGGACTGGCTCTTCCCCAGCTACCGCGACACCCTCGCCGCCGTCGCCCGCGGCCTTGACCCCGTGCAGGCCCTCACCCTGCTGCGCGGCGACTGGCACACCGGCTACGACCCGCGCGAACACCGCATCGCCCCGCTGTCCACCCCGCTCGCCACCCAGCTCCCGCACGCCGTGGGCCTCGCCCACGCGGCCCGCCTCAAGGGCGACGACGTGGTCGCGCTCGCCATGGTCGGCGACGGCGGCACCAGCGAGGGCGACTTCCACGAGGCGCTGAACTTCGCCGCCGTCTGGCAGGCCCCGGTCGTCTTCCTGGTCCAGAACAACGGCTTCGCGATCTCCGTCCCCCTCGCCAAACAGACCGCCGCCCCTTCGCTGGCCCACAAGGCCGTCGGCTACGGCATGCCCGGCCGCCTGGTCGACGGCAACGACGCGGTCGCCGTGCACGAGGTCCTCGGCGACGCCGTACGGCGCGCACGCGAGGGCGGCGGTCCCACGCTCGTCGAGGCGATCACGTACCGCATCGAGGCCCACACCAACGCCGACGACGCGACCCGCTACCGCGGCGAGACCGAGGTCGAGGCCTGGCGCGCGCACGACCCGATCGCCCTCCTGGAGCACGAACTGACCGAACGCGGGCTCATCGACGAGGCCGGCATCCGGGCCGCCCGTGACGCCGCCGACGCGATGGCGGCCGAGCTGCGCGCGCACATGAACCAGGACCCGGTGCTCGACCCCATGGACCTGTTCGCCGATGTGTACGCCGAACCAACCCCCCAACTCCGCGAACAGCGCGACCAGTTGGCGGCGGAGCTCGCGGCCGAGCGGGAGGGGACGCACTCATGACCACCGTCGCCCTCAAACCGGCCACCATGGCGCACGCCCTCACCCGCGCGCTCCGCGACGCCATGGCGGCCGACCCCACCGTGCACGTCATGGGCGAGGACGTCGGCACCCTCGGCGGCGTCTTCCGCGTCACCGACGGCCTCGCCAAGGAGTTCGGCGAGGACCGCTGCACCGACACCCCCCTCGCCGAGGCCGGCATCCTCGGCACGGCCGTCGGCATGGCCATGTACGGCCTGCGCCCGGTCGTGGAGATGCAGTTCGACGCGTTCGCCTACCCGGCCTTCGAGCAGCTGATCAGCCATGTCTCCCGCATGCGCAACCGCACCCGCGGCGCCATGCCCCTCCCCATCACCGTCCGCATCCCCTACGGGGGCGGCATCGGCGGCGTCGAGCACCACAGCGACTCCTCCGAGGCCTACTACATGGCGACCCCGGGCCTGCACGTCGTCACCCCCGCGACGGTCGCCGACGCCTACGGCCTGCTGCGCGCCGCGATCGCCTCCGACGACCCGGTCGTCTTCCTGGAGCCCAAGCGCCTGTACTGGTCGAAGGACACCTGGAACCCCGACGAGCCCTCACCCGTTGAACCGATAGGCCGCGCCGTGGTCCGCCGCCCGGGCAGCAGCGCGACCCTCATCACCTACGGCCCGTCCCTGCCCGTCTGCCTCGAAGCCGCCGAGGCGGCCCGGGCCGAGGGCTGGGACCTCGAAGTCGTCGACCTGCGCTCCCTGGTGCCCTTCGACGACGAGACGGTCTGCGCGTCCGTACGGCGCACCGGCCGCGCCCTGGTCGTGCACGAGTCGGGCGGCTACGGCGGCCCGGGCGGCGAGATCGCGGCCCGCGTCACGGAGCGCTGCTTCCACCACCTGGAGGCACCGGTGCTGCGCGTCGCCGGGTTCGACATCCCGTACCCGCCGCCGATGCTGGAGAGGCACCACCTGCCCGGCGTCGACCGGATCCTGGACGCCGTGGGACGGCTGCAATGGGAGGCCGACAACTGATGGCACAGGTACTGGAGTTCAAGCTCCCCGACCTCGGCGAGGGCCTCACCGAGGCGGAGATCGTGCGCTGGCTGGTCCAGGTCGGCGACGTCGTCACCGTCGACCAGCCGGTCGTCGAGGTCGAGACGGCCAAGGCGATGGTCGAGGTCCCCTGCCCCTACGGCGGCGTCGTCACCGCCCGCTACGGCGAGGAGGGCACCGAACTGCCCGTCGGCGCCCCGCTGTTGACGGTCGCGGTGGGCGCACCGACCGCCGACACCGACTCGGAGACCGAGGGCTCGGGGAACGTGCTGGTGGGCTACGGCACCGGTGCGCCTCCCGCACGGCGACGCAGGGTGCGGCGGATGGCGGCGGACGTCGTGACCTCGGTCGCCGACGCCCCCGCCCCCGCAGCGGCCCCCGCCCCCGCCGCCGGGACCGACAGCCGTAGCGACGGTCCCGTACCCGTGATCTCGCCCCTCGTACGACGGCTCGCCCGCGAGAACGGCCTGGAACTGCGGGAGTTGACGGGTTCCGGGCGGGACGGGCTGATCCTGCGGGCGGACGTCGAGAAGGCGCTCCGCGCGGCGGCGGCCCAGGAGGCGATCGCGCAGGAAGCGACACTTCTGCCCCCGGCCACCGTCCCTTCGACCACGCTCCCCCCGGCCACGAACACCACCCCTGGCGCCGCCTCCGGCGGAGTCACCCGCATCCCCCTCCGCGGCATACGCGGAGCCGTGGCCGACAAGCTCTCCCGCAGTCGCCACGAGATCCCCGACGCGACCTGCTGGGTGGACGCCGACGCGACCGAGCTGATGAGTACCCGCGCGGCCATGAACGCCGTAGCCGGACCCAAGATCTCCGTACTCGCCCTCCTCGCCCGGATCTGCACGGCCGCGCTGGCCCGGTTCCCCGAGCTCAACTCCAGCGTGGACACGGAGGCGAGAGAGGTCGTCCGGTTCGACCGGGTGCACCTCGGGTTCGCCGCGCAGACCGAACGCGGGCTCGTCGTACCCGTCGTACGGGACGCGGGGGCGCGCAACGCGGAGGCGCTGAGCGTGGAGTTCGCCCGGCTCACCGAGGCGGCCCGGGCCGGGACGCTGACCCCCGGGGACCTCACCGGCGGGACCTTCACGCTCAACAACTACGGGGTCTTCGGAGTCGACGGCTCCACGCCGATCATCAACCACCCGGAGGCGGCCATGCTCGGGGTCGGCCGGATCGTCCCCAAGCCGTGGGTGCACGAGGGCGAGTTGGCGGTGCGCCAGGTCGTCCAGCTCTCGCTCACCTTCGACCACCGGGTCTGCGACGGCGGCACGGCGGGCGGTTTCCTGCGGTATGTGGCGGACTGTGTGGAACAGCCGACGGTGCTGCTGCGCAACCTGTGATCACGGAAGCCCGCACACGTTCCCTGTGATCAGGGCGGCACGCATACTCGAGGGGTGACCGCGGACGAGCCCACCGACACCGTGCCCGGCGTGTACGACGCCGTCGTGCTCGCCGGTGGTGGTGCCCGGCGGCTCGGCGGTGCCGACAAACCCGGGCTGCGCGTCGGCGGCCGGGCCCTGCTCGACCGGGTGTTCACCGCCTGCGCCCACGCCCGGACCACCGTCGTGGTCGCCGCCCCCCGGTCCACCTCCCGGCCGGTGCGCTGGGCGCGCGAGGACCCGCCCGGCGCGGGCCCGGTCGCCGCGCTCGACGCCGGTCTGCGCCACACCACGGCCGACACGGTCGTGGTCCTCTCCGCCGACCTGCCGTTCCTCCAACCGGCAACCGTACGGCGGCTGTTGACCGCCCTGCGGACCGGCGGCACCGAGGGCGCGCTGCTCACCGACGCCGACGGACGCGACCAGCCCCTGGTGGCCGCGTACCGCGCGCAGGCCCTCCGCCGCGAGCTGACCGCACTCACGGAGGAGCACGGCGGCCTCACCGGGCTGCCCCTGCGCCGGCTCACCGCCGCACTCGATCTCACCCGCGTCCCCGACCCCGTCGCGTCCTTCGACTGCGACACCTGGGACGACCTCGCCATCGCCAGGGCACGCATCAGGGAGCATGAGCACGTGTTGGATGAATGGATTTCCGCAGTCAAGGACGAACTGGGCATCGACCTGGACGTCGACACCGGCATCCTGCTCGACCTCGCCCGCGACGCAGCCCACGGAGTGGCCAGGCCCGCCGCCCCACTGACCACCTTCCTGGTCGGCTACGCGGCGGCGCAGCAGGGCAAGGGCGGCCCCGAGGCCGTAGCCGAGGCCGCCCGTAAGGCCACCGCCCTCGCGCTGCGCTGGGCGGACGAGGACGCTCCCGGGACCGGGTCCGGGGCCGACGCCAAGCCGGAGACCCCGTCCGACGCTCCCGGTCCGGACGCCGCCGGATGACCGCGCGCGGTACGCACACGCACACCGGCGAGCACACCCAGGACGGCGAGGACCTCGATGTCGAGGAGGTACTCGCCCTCGTGAACGAAGCCGGAACGGGCGGCCACGCCGAGCCCCCGCCCGCACCACGGGGCACGTCTCACACTCCCGCAGCATCCCGCGAACCGGACACCCGGCGGCACAAGGCCACCCCGTGGCCCGAGGCCCGTGCCATCGCCGCGCGCGCCGTACGGTCCGGCGGCCACCGTGCCCCCGTCTCCGTGCCCCTCGACTCCGCCCTCGGTCTGGTCCTGGCCGCGCCCCTCGTCGCCCTGAGCGACCTGCCCTCCTTCGACACCTCCGCGATGGACGGCTGGGCGGTCGCGGGCCCCGGCCCCTGGGATGTGCGTGAGGACGGGGTGCTCGCCGGGCACGCGGAGTCGGAGCCGCTCAGCGACGGCGAGGCCGTGCGGATCGCGACCGGCGCCCGGGTTCCCGCCGACGCCACCGCCGTCATCCGCAGCGAACACGGCCGTACCGACGACAAGGGCCGGCTCCACGCGGCCCGCGATGTCGGGCACGGCCAGGACATCCGCCCGCGCGGCCAGGAGTGCCGCAGCGGTGACCACCTCCTGCCCGGCGGGGCCCTGGTGACCCCGGCGGTGCTCGGCCTCGCCGCGGCCGCGGGCTACGACACGCTCACCGCCGTACCTCGCCCCCGGGTCGAAGTCCTCATCCTGGGCGACGAGTTGCTCACCGAGGGGCTGCCCCACGACGGGCTCATCCGGGACGCGCTCGGCCCGATGCTGCCGTCCTGGCTGCGCGCGCTCGGCGCCGAGGTCACCGCGGTCCGCCGGCTCCGCGACGACGAGAAGGCCCTGCACAAGGCGATCTCGGCCAGCACCGGGGACCTCATCCTCACCACCGGCGGCACCGCCTCCGGCCCGCTCGACCACGTCCACCCCACCCTGAGCCGGCTCGGTGCCGAACTCCTCGTGGACGGTGTGAAGGTGCGCCCCGGCCATCCCATGTTGCTGGCCCGCATCAAGGACGACCAGCACCTCGTGGGCCTGCCCGGAAACCCGCTCGCCGCGATCTCCGGCCTGCTCACCCTGGCCGAACCGCTGCTGCGGACCCTGTCGGCCCACCCCGCCCCGGAGCCGTACGCGCTGCCCCTCCAGGATGCGGTGCACGGGCACCCGTACGACACCCGGCTCATCCCCGCGGTCCTGCGCGGCGACTCCGCGATCCCGCTGCACTTCAACGGCCCGGCGATGCTGCGGGGGATCGCGGCGGCCGACGCGCTCGCGGTCGTACCGCCGGGCGGAGCGCGGCAGGGGCAGCGGGTGGAACTCATCGATCTGCCCTGGGCGGCCGCCGGAATCGGGGTGTGTTTCACGTGAAACAGTCGGGCCATGATGCGATCGCCCGCCAAGCGGACGAACATCTCGTGACCCATCGGGTGAAACTCCCGAAGAAAGTGGTCGAGCACCCCTTCCAACAGGTCGCCAAGCGGCTGTCCATCGCCCTGTTCCTGCTGGTCGCGACCGCGCTGATCGTCTATGCCGACCATGACGGCTACAACGACAACTCGGACGGCTCGGTCGACTTCCTCGACGCGCTGTACTACGCCACGGTCACCCTCTCGACCACCGGCTACGGCGACATCACCCCGGTCAGCGACAGCGCCCGGCTCACCAACATTCTCGTCGTCACGCCCCTGCGCGTGCTGTTCCTGATCGTCCTGGTCGGCACCACCCTGGAAGTCCTCACCGAACGCACCCGGGAGGAATGGCGTCTGAACCGCTGGAGGTCCGCGTTGCGGGATCACACCGTCGTCGTCGGCTTCGGCACGAAGGGGCGGTCGGCGATCCAGACCGTGTGCGCGACGGGGCTGAAGAAGGAACAGGTCGTCGTGGTCGACCCCAGTGCGAAGGCGATCGAGGCCGCGAGCAGTGACGGGTACGTCGGGGTCGTCGGGGACGCCACCCGCAGCGAGGTCCTGAAGCGCGCCGAGGTGCACAAGGCGCGGCAGATCATCATCGCGACCCAGCGCGACGACACGGCCGTGCTGGTGACCCTCACGGCCCGGCAGCTCAACCGCGGCGCGAAGATCGTGGCCGCCGTGCGCGAGGAGGAGAACGCGCCGCTGCTCAAGCAGTCCGGCGCCGACGCCGTCATCACCAGCGCCAGTGCGGCCGGCCGCCTCCTCGGCCTGTCCGTGCTCAGCCCCGCCGCCGGCATGGTCATGGAGGACCTCATCCAGCAGGGCAGCGGGCTCGACATGACCGAGCGGCCCGTCATAAAGGCCGAGGTGGGCAAGCCACCGCGGGAGACGGACGACCTGGTGGTGAGCGTCGTACGCGGGCACCGGGTGCTCGGTTACGACGACCCGTCGATCGGGACGCTTCAGTTGACGGACCGCCTCATCACCATCGTGCGGGTCTCGCCCGGCTCGCAGGTCGCGCCGGACATCCGGCCGCTGCCGGAGTGATCGACCCTCGGCGGTCGCCGTATCGGAAGTGACACACCTCGGCGGTCGCCGTATCGGAAGTGACACACCTCGGCG